>NZ_WMLF01000092.1 GCF_014156695.1 Streptomyces durbertensis
CCGCAACGGCTTCGACGACGTCACCTGAGGTGGTCGCCCCGGCGGGGCGTTAAAGGCGGTGTTGTTGTCGGAGGTGGCCGGTAGGCTCGTAGGCACGATGACCGACGACATGTCTCCCGCCGAGCGGTACGCGGCGGCCAGGAAGCGCGCCACGGAGCAGGCCACCGCGCTGGCGCCCTTCCGCGAAATGTACGACTTCGCACTCGACCCGTTCCAGCTCGAGGCCTGCCGGGCGTTGGAGGACGGTCAGGGCGTCCTGGTGGCGGCGCCGACCGGTTCCGGCAAGACGATCGTGGGCGAGTTCGCGGTGCACCTGGCGCTCACCGAGGGCCGCAAGTGCTTCTACACCACGCCCATCAAGGCGCTGTCCAACCAGAAGTACAACGACCTCGTCGCACGCTACGGCGCGGACAAGGTCGGTCTGCTGACCGGCGACAACAGTGTGAACGGCGACGCCCCGGTGATCGTGATGACCACCGAGGTGCTGCGCAACATGCTCTACGCCGGGTCGCGGGCGCTCAACGGCCTCGGCTACGTGGTGATGGACGAGGTGCACTACCTCTCCGACCGCTTCCGGGGCGCGGTGTGGGAGGAGGTGATCATCCACCTGCCGGAGTCGGTGACGCTGGTCTCCCTCTCGGCAACGGTGTCCAACGCGGAGGAGTTCGGCGACTGGCTGGACACAGTGCGCGGCGACACCAGGGTGATCGTCTCCGAGCACCGTCCGGTGCCGCTGTTCCAGCACGTGCTGGCCGGGCGGCGGATGTACGACCTCTTCGAGGAGAAGGACAACCGCCGGGCGGTCAACCCCGACCTGCTGCGCATGGCGCGGATGGAGAACAGCCGCCCCGGCGGCAACGGCGACCGGCGGCGCCCGAAGCGGGAGGCGGACCGGGAGCGGGAGCGGCGGCAGCGCAGCCGGATCTGGACGCCGAGCCGGGCCGAGGTGATCGACCGGCTCGACGCCGAGGGGCTGCTGCCGGCGATCACCTTCATCTTCAGCCGGGCCGGCTGCCAGGCGGCGGTGCAGCAGTGCCTGTACGCGGGCCTGCGGCTGAACGACGCCGACGACCGGGTGCGGGTCCGGGAGATCGTCGAGGCGCGCACGGCCGCGATCCCGGACGAGGACCTGCACGTCCTCGGCTACTTCGAGTGGCTCGAGGGCCTGGAGCGCGGCATCGCGGCCCACCACGCGGGCATGCTGCCGACGTTCAAGGAGGTCGTCGAGGAGCTGTTCGTCAAGGGCCTGGTGAAGGCGGTCTTCGCCACCGAGACGCTGGCGCTCGGCATCAACATGCCGGCCCGTTCGGTGGTGCTGGAGAAGCTGGTCAAGTGGAACGGCGAGCAGCACGCCGACATCACACCGGGCGAGTACACGCAGCTCACCGGCCGGGCCGGGCGGCGCGGCATCGACGTCGAGGGGCATGCCGTCGTGCTGTGGCAGCGCGGCATGGACCCGGGCGCGGTGGCCGGCCTCGCCGGCACCCGCACGTACCCGCTGCGGTCCTCCTTCAAGCCGTCGTACAACATGGCGGTCAACCTGGTCGACCAGTTCGGCCGGCACCGCACGCGGGAGCTGCTGGAGACGTCGTTCGCGCAGTTCCAGGCGGACCGCGCGGTGGTGGGGATCTCCCGCCAGGTGCAGAAGAACGAGGAGGGCCTGGAGGGCTACCGGGCCGGTATGACCTGCCACCTGGGCGACTTCGAGGAGTACGCCCGGCTGCGCCGGGAGCTGAAGGACCGGGAGAACCAGCTGGCGCGGCAGGGCGTGGCGCAGCGCCGGGCGCAGTCCGCGGCGGCGTTGGAGAAGCTGCGTCCGGGTGACGTCATCCACGTGCCCACCGGCCGGTTCGCCGGGCTGGCCCTGGTGCTCGATCCGGGGTTGCCGGCGGGTCGCAGCCACGGCCGTCGGGACGTGGACCACCACGACGGGCCGCGCCCGCTGGTCCTCACCGCGCAGCGGCAGGTCAAGCGGCTGGCCGGGATCGACTTCCCGGTGCCGGTGGAGCCGCTGGACCGGATGCGCATCCCGAAGAACTTCAACGCGCGCAGCCCGCAGTCGCGCCGGGACCTCGCCTCCGCGCTGCGTACCCGGGCCGGGCACCACGAGCCCACCCGGCACCGCAAGCAGCGCTCGGCGGCGGCGGACGACAACGAGCTGAGCCGGCTGCGCGCGGAGTTGCGCGCCCATCCCTGCCACGGCTGCGACGAGCGGGAGGACCACGCCCGCTGGGCCGAGCGCTACTGGCGGCTCAAGCGGGACACCCGCCAGCTTGAGCGGCGGATCGAGGGCCGCACGAACACCATCGCCCGGACGTTCGACCGGGTCTACTCGCTGCTGGCCGAGCTGGAGTACCTGCGGGGCGACGAGGTCACCGAGGACGGCAGGCGGCTGGCGCGGCTCTACGGCGAGCTGGACCTGCTGGCCGCCGAGTGCCTGCGCGACGGCGTTTGGGAGGGGCTGGACCCGGCCGAGCTGGCCGCGTGTGTGTCGGCCCTGGTGTACGAGTCGCGTTCGTCGGACGACGCGTTGGCGCCGAAGCTGCCGGGCGGCCGCGCCAAGCACGCGCTGGGCGAGATGGTGCGCATCTGGGGCAAGTTGGACGACCTGGAGGAGCAGCACCGGATCCACCAGAGCGAGGGCGTGGGGCTGCGCGAGCCGGATGTCGGCTTCGCCTGGGCGGCGTACCGCTGGGCCGAGGGTGCCGGGCTGGACGCCGTCCTACGGGAGGCGGACATGCCGGCGGGCGACTTCGTGCGGTGGTGCAAGCAGGTGGTGGACGTGCTGGGGCAGATCGCCGCGGCGGCGCCGGGGGACGGCGGCATCAGCCGCAACGCCCGTCGCGCGGCGGACGCCATGCTGCGCGGCGTGGTCGCGTACACCTCCGTGGGCTGAACCCGGCCCCGCCGGCCGACGCCCCGGGCCGCCGACGGACAGCCGTCCTCGGCCCGGGGCGGTATGTCGCCGAACGCCGACGGTTCCTCAGCCGCTCTCGGCCTGCCCGGCGGCGCCGCCGGGCGACTGCCGCGCGGTGCGACCCGGTCAGCGCGCGGGGGCGGCGCTGCCCGCCGGGCCCGCTGGAACCGCCACGGGTCCCGTGGCGTCCGAGGTCCCCTGCGTGCTCTCCTGCTCGGCCTCGACGGTGGCGTTCCACTCGGGCTTCGCGGCCTGCCAGCCGTCCTCGTTGTGCCCGAGCCGCCAGTAGCCGGACACCGAGAGCCGGTCGCGCGGCACGCCGCGCTCCAGCCGCAGGTGGCGCCGCACCTCCTTCACCCAGCCTGCCTCGCCGTGCACGAACACGTGCGGGTCGCCCGGCGGGAAGTCGAGTTCGGCGACGTGGCGGGGGAGTGCGCTGCCCGTTCCGGTGCGGTGCAGCCAGCGCAGCGTGGTGCCGGGGGGCGCGGCGAGCTGCTGCTCCTCGTCGGGTCCGTCGACCTCCAGCAGCACGACCGACGGCACGTCGTCGGGCAGCCGTTCCAGCGCGGCGGCGACGGCGGGCAGCGCGCTCTCGTCACCGACGAGCAGGTGCCAGTCGGCGCGCGGGTCGGGGCGGTAGCCGCCGCCCGGCCCCAGCAGCCGGATCTGGTCACCGGGTCGGGCGGACAGCGCCCAGGGGCCGGCGAGTCCGGCGCCGGGGCCGGACTCGCCGTGTACGACGAAGTCGATGGTCAGCTCGCGGGCCTGCGGGTCGAAGCGCCGCACGGTGTAGGTGCGGGTGACGGGCCACTGGTCGCGCGGCAGTTCCTGCCGCACACGCGCCATGTCGAAGGGTTCGGGGTAGTGCACGCCGGGGCGCGGGAAGAGGAGCTTCACATAGGAGTCGGTGTACTCGCCGACGGGGAACCCGGTCAGTTCCTCGCCGCCGAACACCACCCGGACCATGTGCGGGGTGAGTCGCTGCTTGCGCAGAACGGTCATCAGGCGTGCGGTGGGCTGCTTGCGGGGTGCGCGTTCCGGCACGGCTGCTACTCCAGACGGTGGGGGAGTGAGGTAAGCCTAAGCTAACACTCGCCGTGCCGGTTCGGGGGCGGGCTGTCAGGCGGGCCGGCCGCCCAGCGTGGTCAGCAGCCGTTCCAGCGCCCCGCCCAGGCCCCAGCGCCGCGCCAGTTCGGCGACCGCCTCCGGGTTCTTCGGTGACGAGGGCAGCGTCGGGTCGAAGTCGCCCACGGGTACGTCGTCGGCGACGCGCACCACCTTCGGTGCGACGGCGAGGTAGGGTCGCGCCTCGTCCAGCCGGCGACGCTGGGTGGGGGTCAGGCCCGAGCGCGGGTCGTCGACGGCCGCCAGCACGCCGGCCAGGTCGCCGTGGGCCGCGAGGAGCTTGGCGGCCGTCTTCTCGCCGACCCCGGGCACCCCGGGCAGGCCGTCGCTGGGGTCGCCCCGCAGCAGTGCGAGGTCCGCGTAGCCGGAGCCGTCGACGCCGTACTTGTCCCGCACGGCGGCCTCGTCGTACACCGCGAGCTGGCCGACGCCCTTGACCGGGTAGAGCACCCGTACCCGCCGCTTGTCGTCCACCAGCTGGAACAGGTCCCGGTCGCCGGTGACGATGTCCACCGGGCCCGCCGCCCGGGTGGCGAGGGTGCCGATCACGTCGTCCGCCTCGTAGCCCGCCGCCCCCACCCGCGCGATGCCCACCGCGTCGAGCACGGCGTCGATCACCGGCACCTGCGGGCTGAGCGTGTCCGGCACCACCTCGGTGTCGGGGCCCTCCGGCGCCTCCTCGGCGACCCGGTGCGCCTTGTACGAGGGGATGAGTGCCACCCGCCACTCCGGCCGCCAGTCGAAGTCCATGCAGGCGACCAGGTCGTCCGGGTGGTGGTCCTGGACCAGTCGGGCGATGAAGTCCAGCAGTCCGCGCACCGCGTTCACCGGCGTGCCGTCCGGCGCCCGCACCGAGTCCGGCACGCCGAAGTAGGCGCGGAAGTAGAGGGAGGCGGTGTCCAACAGCATCAGGCGTCGTGTCGTCACACCGGTGATGATGCCGCACGGCGGTGACACCCGCGGCGCGGCGGCCGCCGCAAGGGTCGTCAAAGAGACATTTCTGTGATGCATGGGATCATCGGATCTGGGCAGGTGCGGCCAGTCGGACCTCCGGGTCAGGCGACACAGCACCACCCGTAACCGAGAGCGAAGGACCAACCACGTGGCCGCGGAGAAGAAGGTGAGGGGGCCGGGCGACGGCCCGGACGTCAGACCCAAGAGCCCCGCGAAGGGGCGCCTGTCCACCGTCTCACCAGGGGTTTTCTACCCGGCCGCCGCGATCATCATCACCTTTGTGCTCTACGCGACGATCTTCCGGGACCAGGCGAAGAGCCATGTGGACACCATCCAGTCCGAGGTCGTCGGCGGCCTCGGCTGGTACTACACGGTGATCGTGTCACTCTTCGTGATCTTCGCGATCTGGGTCGGTGTCGGCCGCTACGGCGACATCCGGCTGGGCCGGCACGACGACACCAAGCCCGAGTTCGGCCTCGGTTCCTGGCTGGCGATGCTGTTCGCCGCCGGCATGGGCATCGGCCTGGTCTTCTGGGGCGTCGCCGAACCGCTGACGCACTACGCCTCCCCGCGCCCGGGCACGGGGGAGTCCGAGGCGAGCCGCAGCGAGGCCGCGATGGTGCAGACATTCCTGCACTGGGGCATCCACCCGTGGGCGATCTACGTCGTGGTCGGTCTCGCCGTCGCCTACGCCGTGCACCGCAAGGGCCGCCCGGTCTCCATCCGCTGGGCGCTGGAGCCCGTCTTCGGCGACCGGATCAAGGGCGCCTGGGGCCACGCCATCGACGTGATCGCCGTCGTCGGCACCGTCTTCGGCGTCGCCACCTCCCTCGGTCTCGGCGTCCTCCAGATCGCCGCCGGCCTCGACTTCAAGGGTTGGGTGGACAGCCCGGGCAAGGGCGTGCTGGTCGCCCTCATCATCGGCATCACGCTGCTGGCCGTCGTGTCGGTGGTGACCGGCGTCGCGCGCGGTATCAAGTGGCTGTCGAACATCAACATGACGCTGGCCCTCGGGCTGATGCTGTTCGTGCTGATCGCCGGACCGACGCTGTTCATCCTGAACGGCTTTGTCCAGGACATCGGCGGCTATCTCCAGAACGTCCTCCGGCTCAGCTTCGACACCGGCGCCAGCGCCGGCGACGCCGGAACCGAGTGGGTGAGCGGCTGGACGGTCTTCTACTGGGGCTGGTGGATCTCCTGGGCGCCGTTTGTCGGCATCTTCATCGCCCGGATCTCCCGGGGCCGCACGGTCCGCGAGTTCGTCTGCGGCGTGCTGCTGGTACCCACCCTGCTGACCTTCTTCTGGTTCTCCGTCTTCGGCGGCTCGGCGCTGCACCGCGAGGTCTTCGGCGCCGGCGGACTGGGCACCGACGACAACACGGTCAGCCGCGACAGCGCGCTGTTCCAGCTGCTCGACACCCTGCCGGGCGGCGCTTTTGTCGCCGGTGTCGCGATGCTGCTGATCGTGCTGTTCTTCGTGACGTCCTCCGACTCCGGCAGCTACGTCGTCGACATGCTCTGCTCCGGCGGCGACCCGGACCCGCCGCGCTGGAGCCGCATCTTCTGGGCCGCCGCCCAGGGCGCCGTCGCCATCGCCCTGCTGGTGGCCAGCGGCACGGGCACGGCGGCGCTGGACACCCTCCAGACGACCGCGATCCTCATCGCGCTCCCGTTCAGCATCGTGATGATCGGGATGTGCGCCGCCACGATCAAGTCCTTCCACGCCGAACGCCAGGCGTATCTGGCGGCCAAGCGCAAGGAGCAGCAGGAGCGGCTCATCGGGCACGCGGTCGCCGCCATCGAGGAGGGGCTGGAGAACGGCAGTCTGTCGCCGAACGGCGGCGGCAACGGCGACGGGCCGGACGACGGCCGCCGCGGTGCCGACGGAGACCTCACCAAGAAGCGTTGATGCAGGCCGAGTTGAGGCAGTGACGAACCACCGAAGGACCCCCGGCGCGAACCGCGCCGGGGGTCCTTCGGGTATCCGAACGCCGGATCACGGCTCGGTGACATCCGTCTCGGGGACCCCGCCGCCTCTTGACCCTTAGGCAAGGTTTACCTTATTCATTATCTGCCGCTGGTGGACACCGGCGGTGGAAGACGTCGTGCCGCTTCGGGGCGGCAACACGGAAAGGTCCTTGCATGAAGAGCGAACCGGCCAGACGCGCCCGTCTGCGCACCCTCGCCGCCGTCGCGGCGGCAGCCGTGGTGCTGCCCGCGGCCGCGGCCTGCGGCAACGACGGCGGCGACGGCGGTGACGCCGGCGGAGACAAGGGCAAGAACAACAGCCTGGTCGTCTACTCCGGCCGCGACGAGGCACTGGTCGCGCCGCTGCTGAAGGACCTGGAGAAGAAGACCGGCCTCAAGGTCGACGTGCGCTACGGCGACACCGCCGAACTCGCCGCGCAGATCCTGGAGGAGGGCGACCGCACCAAGGCCGGGCTGTTCTTCGCCCAGGACGGCGGCGCCCTCGGCGCGCTCTCCAAGGCCGGCATGCTCGACACGCTGCCGCAGAAGTCCCTCGACAAGGTCGACGCCAAGTACCGCGGCGGCAAGGACGACTGGGTCGGCGTCTCCGGCCGCTCCCGCGTCGTGATCTACAACACCGACAAGGTGGCCGAGAAGGACCTGCCGAAGTCCGTCTTCGAGCTGACCGACGCCAAGTGGAAGGGCAAGGTCGCCTACGCGCCGACCAACGCCTCCTTCCACGCCTTCGTCACCGCCATGCGCGTCTCCGAGGGCGAGAAGAAGACCCGCGACTGGCTCACCGCCTTCAAGGCCAACTCGCCGAAGGTCTACGAGAAGAACGGCGCCGTGCGCGACGGCGTCGACGCCGGCGAGGCCTCCCTCGGCCTGATCAACCACTACTACTGGTTCGAGAAGCGCAAGGAGGTCGGCGCGGACAAGCTCAACTCCGAGCTGCACTTCCTGCCCGGCACCGACCCCGGCGCCCTCGTCAACGTCGCCGGCGTCGGCGTCCTGAAGGGCGGCCAGAGCGAGGCCGGCCGCAAGGCGGTCGACTTCCTGCTCGGCAAGGACGCCCAGACCTACTTCGCCACGCAGACCAGCGAGTACCCGCTGGCGGCCGGCGTCACCAGCCCGGTCGAGGGCCTGCCCGCCCTCGACACCCTCGGCGGCCCGGACATGGACCTGAGCGAACTGGACTCGCTTGAGAAGACGCTTGAGCTTCTCAAGGACGTCGGGATGGTCTGAGCCAGATGACCACCACCCTCCGCCCGGCCGGTGCCAGCACACCGGCCGGGCGGCGGCGCGCCCGCCGCCGCCCGCCCGCCGTGCTGCTCGTGCCCGCGACGCTCGCCGCCGCGCTGGCGCTGCTGCCGCTCGGCTACCTGGCGGTCCGGGCGCTGGAGAACGGCCCCGGCTACGCCTGGGACGTGCTGGCCGCCGAACGCACCGTCGAACTGCTCGGCCGCAGCCTCGGACTGACCGCCACGGTGGTCGCCCTCTGCCTGCTGCTGGGCGTCAGCCTCGCCTGGCTCACCGTCCGCACCGCGCTGCCCGCCGCCCGGCTGTGGACGGTGCTGGCCACGCTGCCGCTCGCGGTGCCCAGCTACGTCGCCGCGTTCGCCTGGGTCTCCGCGGCGCCGGGGCTGGCCGGCTTCACCGGCGCCACGCTCGCCCTCACCCTGGCCTGCTTCCCCTACGTGTACCTGCCGACGGCGGCCGCGCTGCGCCGTGTCGACCCCGCCCAGGAGGAGGCCGCCCGCTCGCTCGGGCTCGGCGCCTGGCGGACGTTCGCGAGGGTCACCCTGCCGCAGCTGCGCCCGGCCGCCGCCGGCGGCGGCCTGCTTGTCGCGCTGTACGTGCTCTCCGACTTCGGCGCCGTCTCGATCATGCGCTACGAGACGTTCACCCGGGCCATCCACACCAGCTACCGCGCCAGCTTCGACCGCACCCCGGCGGCCGTGCTGTCCTGCCTGCTCGTTGTGCTCACCGTGCTGCTGGTCGTCGGTGAGAACCGCAGCCGGGGGCGTGCCGGCCACGCCCGCACCGGCTCCGGCACCGCCCGGCCCCCGCTGCGGCTGCGGCTGGGCCGCTGGACGGTGCCGGCGCTCGCCTGGTGCACGGCGGTGGCCGCGGCGGCCGTCGCCTTCCCACTGGCGACCCTCGGCTACTGGATCGCCGTCGGCAACTCCGCCACCTGGGAGCCCGCCCGGCTCTGGGACGCCGTCCAGAACACCGTGACCGTCGCCGGGCTCGGCGCGCTCGCCACCGTGCTGCTCGCCCTGCCCGTCGGCGTGATCGCCGCGCGCTACCGGGGACGCGGCGCCCGGCTCCTGGAGCAGGCCGCCTACGCCGGACACGCGCTGCCCGGCATCACCGTCGCCCTGGCGCTGGTCTTCTTCTCCGTCCGCTACGCCTACCCGCTGTACCAGCAACTGCCGCTGCTGGTCGTCGGATACGTCGTGCTCTTCCTCCCGCTCGCGGTCTCGGCCACCCGGTCCGCCGTGCTCCAGGCGCCGCCGGTGCTGGAGGACGCGGCCCGTTCGCTGGGCCGGCGCCCCCTGCAGGTGCTGCGGGAGGTCACCGTCCCGCTGGCCGCGCCCGGCGTCGCCGCCGGAGCCGCGCTGACCTTCGTGGTCATCATGAAGGAACTGCCGGCCACCCTGCTGCTGCGGCCCACCGGCATGGACACCCTGGCCACCAGACTGTGGGCGGAGACCACCGTCTCCGCGTACGCCGCCGCCGCGCCCTACGCGGCCGCACTCATCCTCGTCGCGGCCGTGCCCGCCTACCTGCTCGGAAGGCATCGCTCATGACCGACCTGCACATCAGCGCGCTCCGCAAGTCCTACGACGGGACCCCGGTGCTCGACGGGCTCGACCTGGACGTGCCCTCGGGCCGACTGGTCGCCGTGCTCGGCCCGTCCGGCTGCGGCAAGACGACCATGCTGCGGATCATCGCCGGCTTCCTGCACGCCGACGCCGGACGGGTGGAACTGGGCGGGCGCACGGTCGTCGGCCCCGGCGTCCATGTGCCGCCGGAGCGGCGCGGTGTGGGCATCGTCGCGCAGGAGGGCGCGCTGTTCCCGCACCTGAGCGTGTCGCGGAACGTCGCGTTCGGCCTGACCGGGCTCTCCCGTGCCGAGCGGTCCGCGCGCACCGCCGAGATGCTGGAACTCGTCGGCCTGGCCGGGCACGGTGAGCGGATGCCGCACGAGCTGTCCGGCGGGCAGCAGCAGCGCGTGGCGCTTGCCAGGGCGCTCGCCCCGCGCCCCGCGCTGGTCCTGCTCGACGAGCCGTTCAACGCGCTCGACAGCGCGCTGCGCGCCGGCGTGCGCGCGGACGTGCGTGCCGCGCTGCACGCCACCGGCGCGACCGCCGTCCTGGTGACCCACGACCAGCAGGAGGCGCTGTCCACCGCCGACCTGGTGGCCGTCGTGCGAGGCGGCCGGGTCGCGCAGGTCGGCACGCCCGAGGAGGTCTACCGCTCGCCGGTCGACCCGTGGGTGGCGGCGTTTGTCGGCGACGCGGTGGTGCTGCCGGCGGCCGTCGCCGACGGCCGCGCCCGCACCTGCGTCGGCACGGTCCCGGTGGCCGGCGACGCCAAGGGGTCCGGCAACGTGCTGCTCAGGCCGGAACAGCTGCGGCTGGTCGCCCCCGACGCGGCGGCCGTCAGCGGTGTCGTCCGGGACATCTGCTTCTACGGCCACGATTCGGTCGTCTCGCTCGACCTGGAGGGCGCGCCGGGACCGGTCGAGGTGCGCCACCCGGGGCCGGTGGCCGTGCGGCCGGGGGAGCGGGCCGGGGTCGAGGTCGTCGGCGAGGGGCTGCTGCGGGACGCCGAGCACGCCGAGGACGCGCTGGCATGAGCGCCGCGCCCCGGGTCGTCTCGCTGGTGCCCTCGCTGACGGAGGCGGTGGCGGTGAGCGCCCCCGGCCTGCTCGTGGGCGCCACGGACTGGTGCGAGCACCCGGCCGGGCTCGACGTCCAGCGGATCGGCGGCACCAAGAACCCGGACATCGGCCGGATCGTCGAACTCCGGCCGGACCTGGTGGTGGCGAACGAGGAGGAGAACCGGGCGCCCGACCTGGCCGCCCTGCGCGAGGCCGGACTCGACGTGCTGGTCACCGAGGTGCGCGGGCTCGACCAGGCGTTCACCGAACTGGACCGGCTGCTGGTGGTGGCCCTGGGGCTGCGCAGGCCCGTCTGGCTGGCCAGGGCCGAGGAGGCGTGGGCCGGACCGCGACCCGAGTTCGACGTGAGCGCCGTCGTGCCGATCTGGCGCCGGCCGTGGATGGTGCTCGGCCGGGACACCTTCGCCGGGGACCTGCTCGCCCGCCTCGGGGTCCGCCAGCTGTACGCCGACCACGCCGAGCGCTACCCGCGCGTGCCGCTGGACGAACTCACCGCGTGCGGCGCAGACCTGGTGGTACTGCCCGACGAGCCGTACCGCTTCACCGCGGACGACGGCCCCGAGGCGTTCCCCGGCCTGCCCGCCGCGCTGGTGAGCGGCCGGCACCTCACCTGGTACGGGCCGTCGCTGGTTCGGGCGCCACTCGTGCTGGCCGGACGGATCCGGCAAGCGCTCGCATGACCCGTGCGTCCTGATCGGCCTCCGGGTGCATCCGGGCAGGGGCGGTGGTCCGGGGGAGCAGCGCGGCGAGCCCGCGGGAGGACCGTGCTCCCCATCCGCCGAGAATCACTCCGATCCTGTCAAGGATCCGTCGCCGGCGGCGGCCGGTCGCGTACGCTCCCGCCAAGAACCGTCCCGCTGGACGTCAATAGTTTGTACGTGAACCTTTGAGGTGATCATCGGTGTTCGCGCGGGCTCCGCGCGGGCGGCCGCCGCGTCCCCGCGTGGCGTCGCATTGATCGGCGGGAAGGGGGCTTCGTCTCCCCGGTCCGGTCGTGGCGCAGGGCGGCTCCCTCCTCAAAGGTCTACACGGATACCTTAAGCTCCGCCGCCCTCGGCGACGAGGTGGCGGACCACTACCGCGACATCGCGCGCGTCGAACAGGAGCGGACAAGAAGTGACCCAGACCGACACCAGGACCGCCCCGGGCACCGACACCGGCCTCGAGGCGCACACGATCCTCAACCCGGCCACCGAGGAGATCGTGGCCACCGTCCCCGCGACGCCGCCCGCGGCCGTCGCCGAGGCCGTGCGCCGCGCCGAGTCCGCCCAACGGGTGTGGGCCGCGCTGCCGCCCGGCGACCGGGCCCGGGTGCTGCGCCGCTTCGCCGTCCAGGTGGACGAGGCGATCGAGGAACTGGCCGCCCTGGAGGTCCGGGAGGCCGGACACCCGGTCGCCGGCGCCCGCTGGGAGGCCGGCAACGTCCGCGACCTGCTGGACTACGCCGCCGGCGGCGTCGAACGACTCACCGGCCGGCAGATCCCGGTCGCCGGCGGGGTGAACCTCACCTTCCAGGACCCGCTGGGCGTCGTCGCCGTCATCGCGCCCTGGAACTTCCCCATGCCGATCGCCGCCTGGGGGACCGCCCCGGCGCTCGCGGCCGGCAACGCCGTCCTGCTCAAGCCCGCCGAGACCACCCCGCTCACCGCCCTGCGGCTGGCCGAACTCGGCCTGGCCGCCGGGCTGCCCGAAGGACTCTTCCAGGTCCTGCCGGGCGCCGGCGAGGTCACCGGCCGGGCGCTGGTGGACCATCCGGGGGTGGCGAAGGTGGTGTTCACCGGTTCCACCGAGGTGGGCCGGGAGGTCATGGCGCGCTGCGCCCGCGGTGTCACACGGCTCACGCTCGAACTCGGCGGCAAGAGCCCGAACATCGTCTTCGCCGACGCCGACGTGGAGGCGGCCGCCGCCGCGGCCCCCGGCTCCTTCCTGGACAACACGGGACAGGACTGCTGCGCCCGCAGCCGTATCCTCGTCCAGGCCGAGGTCTACGACCGCTTCCTCGAACTGCTGGAACCGGCCGTACTCGCCTTCCGCTGCGGCGACCCGACCGACCCGGCCACCGCGATGGGCCCGCTGATCTCGGCCGAACACCGCGAACGGGTCCGCGGACACCTCCCGCAGGACGCGCCCGCGGCGATCCGCGGTGAGATCCCGGACGGCAAGGGCTTCTGGTACCCGGCGACCGTGGTGGAGGCCAGGCCGGCGGACCCGATCGCGACCGAGGAGGTGTTCGGGCCGGTCGCGGCCGTGCTGCCGTTCCGCGACGAGGCCGAGGCGGTGCGGCTGGCGAACGCCACCGACTACGGCCTCTCCGGATCGGTGTGGACCCGGGACGCCGGCCGTGCGCTGCGTGTCTCCCAGGCGGTCCGGGCCGGCAACCTCTCCGTCAACTCGCACAGCAGCGTGCGCTACTGGACGCCGTTCGGCGGCTTCGGGCAGTCCGGCCTCGGCCGTGAACTCGGCCCCGACGCGCTGGCGGCCTTCACCGAGACCAAGAACGTCTTTGTCGCCACCGACGCCTGAGGCGCCTCACCCGGCGGCGAGCCACCCCGCTCCGGGCCGCACCCCGCCTGGGCCGCGCACCCCGCTCCGGGCGTGCCGAGGACGGGTGCGGCCGAGGGGACCGTACCCCGGTCCCGGGCACCCGTGATCGGACCTCGTCCAGATGTGCGCAAGTTCTCCGATGCCGCCCGAACACCGTGCATGCTGCCGGGAAAGCGGGGGCCCACGTGACGGAGGAGAACGCATGAGGCTCGGTCGACGCCTGGAACGCAAGGGACGGATTCCCCCCAGGCTCATCGCGGTGACCGTCACCGCGATGAGCCTGATCGTCATCGCCACGGTGGTGCTCGCCTTCCAGCAGGACAGCGGGAACGCCCACCCCAGCGACCCGGACAGCCTGCCGGCCGCCGCCCAGCCGCCTCAGGCCGCCGGCTCCGCCGGCACCGGAACGGGCGGCGCCCAGACCGGCGGCGTCGCCGCACCGGGAGCCCCGGGCGCGCCCGCCGAGGGCGAGGCCGGCGGCAACGGCACCTCGCCGAGCGTGGCCGGACCGGTCACCGAGGTCGACAAGAAGTTCCTCATCGCCGTGCGACGGGCCGGCCTGTGGGAGATCCCGGCCGGCCGGCTGGCCCAGACGAACAGCAACAACGAGGCCGTGAAGCGCGCCGGCCACCACCTCATCGACGGCCACGCCATGCTCGACCAACTGGTCCGTGAGGACGCGAAGATCCTCGGAGTGGCGATCCCGAACGAGGCGTCCGAGGAGCAGCAGGGCTGGGTGGCGCAGATGAAGGCGGCCCGCGGCGCGGAGTTCGACCGGATCTTCGTCAACCTTCTCCGGGCCGCCCACGGCAAGATCTTCGCGATCATCGGCGAGGTGAGGGGCGCGACGCAGAACGACCTCATCCGCCGCCACTCCAAGGTGGCGAACGAGACCGTCCTCGACCACCTGGAGGTCCTGGAGGACACCGGCCTGGTCACCAAGGAGACGCTGGAGGACGTCGAGGCCGCCGTCTCCTCCTGAGGCGCGCGCCGCGGCCGAACCGCCGCCGACAAGCCGAGGAGGGCCGCACCTCACAGGAAGGTGCGGCCCTCACCCCGGTACGTCGGGGCCACCTCGGTCACCCGCTCGCCCTCCACCAGGTGGAACCGGTCGAACCGCTCGGCCAGTTCACCCGCCTTGGCGTGCCGGAACCACACCTTGTCACCGATCAGCAGATCGTCCGCCGCCGCCCCGAGCAGCGGGGTCTGCACCTCGCCGGCCTGCTCCATCGGGTCGTAGCGCAGCCCCTCGGGCAGGTACGGCGTCGGCAGCCGGTCCCGGCCGGCGGCGCCCGAGGCGGGATAACCGCCGCCGAGCACGGTGACGACCCCCACACCCGGCCGACGTACCACCGGCTGGGCGAACAGGGCCGCCGGGCGGCCCGAGAAGGAGCTGTAGTGGTCGAACAGGCGGGGCAGCAGCAGCCCCGAGCCGGCCGCGATCTCGGTGACGCACTCCTCGGCGGCCGTGTGCTGGACACTGCCGGTGCCGCCGCCGTTGACGAACTCCAGGTCGGGCGCGACCTCCCGGACGGCCCGTACCGCCGCCGCACGGCGTTCGGCCAGTTCCCGCCTGGCGACCCGCTGCATCAACCGGACGCCGGCGGACCGCAGCGGCCGCCCGGGCACCGCGTCCCCCACCCCGGCGACATGCCCCTCGTACGCCATCAGCCCCACCAGCCGGAAGCCGGGCCTGCGCACCACGGCACGGGCCAACTCGGCGATCCGGGCGGGGGAGTGCAGCGGGGAGCGCAGCGCCCCCACCCGCAG
>NZ_WMLF01000920.1 GCF_014156695.1 Streptomyces durbertensis
GTCCCGGCCGCCGCGACCCGGCGGCCAGGGGGTGACAGAGATGCGGATCGGACGGATCGCACGGACCGCAGGCGTCGGCCTGCCGTCGGTGGCGCTGCTGCTCGGCCTCACGGCGGCCTGCAACCCGCACATGTACGAGCCGGTGCCCAGCGCCACCGGACTGCGTCCCGCTGACGTCGTCGGCACGTGGCACGGGGCGAACCGGACGGAGGTCGAACTGCGTGCGGACGGCACGGCGGCGGTCCGCCGCCTGGACGGCCGCGAGTTCGACTTCGACCAAGGTTGGCGCCTCACCGGTGAGGGCGAGTGGGAGCTGACCGACCAGGCACCCGGCGGGTGGGGCGAGGGGCAGCACGTGGTGCTGAGGGCGCGGGCCGGGTGCTCCGAGTTCCGGGAGGAGGACGACCGGTGGCCGGCCCCGGGCGGTCGGCAGGCCGCGCCGGCGGAGTACCGGTGGGTGTTCGAGCTGGACGGTACGGACGGCGGGGTGCGGCCGTTCTTCCTCTTCGGCGACCCGGACAGCCGCAGCCGCTACTACCTCGACCGGGCGCCGGAGCCCTGGCCCCGGCTGGAGGACGGGCGGGAGC
>NZ_WMLF01000921.1 GCF_014156695.1 Streptomyces durbertensis
GCCACGGGGGGCGACCGCCGATGCGGTGGCGGGCGCCCGCCGCTGGGGGAGAAGGCCTCTGATGGAAGCGTTTCTGGTCTGTCTGGCGCTGGTGGCGGCTGCGGCACCGGCGGCCTGGCTGATGTCGCGGGCCGAGCGGTCCGCGTACCGGCCGGGGCGGCGGGGGCCGGAGGAGCGGTCCGCTCCGCCGGTCACGGGCGTGACGGACGCGCCGGCGGCGGCGTCGACGCGGATCTCGGTCGACGGGATGAACGGACACTAGGAAGCTGAGGCGCCCGGCGGGTCCGGGCGCGGCGAGAAGGGCGGGGGAGATGTTCGAGACGGTGTTCTTCGTGGTCGCGCTGCTTGTGCTGCTCGGCGGCGTCGGGGCGTTGGTGGCCATGGTCGTGGGGACGAGGTCGGGGCGCGGGGGTGGTCTGCGGCCGCAGGTCTCCCACCACGGGCCCGGTTACCACCACGGGCCCGGCGGCCACGGCGGCCACGTGAACGGGGTGAGTGACGGCGGCGGAACGGTCTGGGGGTCCGACGACTGCGGCCCCGGTTCGAGCGGCGGTTCGGGTGGTGGCTCGGGTGGTGGCTCGGGCGG
>NZ_WMLF01000922.1 GCF_014156695.1 Streptomyces durbertensis
GGGGTGGAGGTCGCCGACCGGGTCGGCCCGCTGCCGCCGGGCTGGGGCCCGGACGGCCCGGAGGGCTCGGGAGGCGGAGAGGACGAGCCTCCCGGCGGTACGTCGCGGGTGCCGGGCGCCGCCGAGACGGGCGACTTCCACCTCGCCCCGCCGAGGGCGGTCGCAGCGGGCCCCGAGGCGGCGCACACGCCGGGGACGCCGGAGCCGACGCAGTCGCCGGAGCCGCTGCCGGTGCCGGAGCCGCTCCCAATGCCGGAGCCGCTGCCGGTGCCGGTGCAGCCGGCCACGCCGACGCGTCCCTACGGCGGACCGCAGGCGCCCGCCGGGTACGGCTACCCTCCGGCGGCCGCGCACCAGGCGCCGGTCGGCGTGGTGCGGGCCGACGCCGGGGCGCCGCGGGTGTCCGCGCGGGCCGGCGGCGAGCGGTCGGGTCCTCCGGTGCCGGTGACGGCGGTGATGCTGACGGTCGCGGTGCTTCTTGTCGCCGTCGGGGTCTGGCTGGTGCTCACCGCCTGACCGGGCGGTCAGTCGCGGCGCTGCGGGACGTGCGGTGGGTGGGCGCCGCCGTGCGGGGCCGGGCC
>NZ_WMLF01000923.1 GCF_014156695.1 Streptomyces durbertensis
GTCTGGGGGAGGACTACCGAACCCAGGAGGAGGTGCGCGGTGGCGCGTGGCAAGGGCTCAGCCGGTGCGGGCCGCGGTGGCGCGGCCGACCGGGCGAAGGACGTGAACCGCAACTTCGGGCTGCTGATGCTGCTCGGCGTGATCCTGGTGATCGGCGGCGTGGTCGGCCTGATCTATGTCGGCGTGGCCACGCTCACCTCCGTGCTGCTCTTCGGCTGGCTGCTGCTGATCAGCGGTGCGGTGGGTCTGGTGCACGCGGTGACCTCGCGCGGCTCCAACTACTTCTGGCTCGGTCTGATCGTGGCCGCGCTGTATCTGGCGGCCGGTGTGGTGGTGCTGCGTCACCCGGAGACGACCGCCGAGGGGTTGACGCTGTTCGCGGCACTGCTCTTCCTGACCGGTGGCGTGTTCCGGTTGGTGGGCTCCGTGGTGACCCGGGGCCCGGAGATGCTGTGGACGTTCGCGCAGGGTGCCGCCGGCCTGATCCTGGGGTTGCTGGTGTTGTTCGAGTGGCCGCGCAGCAGCCTCTACGTGCTGGGCACGTTCTTCTCCCTGGCGCTGCTGTTCGAAGGTCTCGGCC
>NZ_WMLF01000924.1 GCF_014156695.1 Streptomyces durbertensis
GGCCCGCTGGGGCACGGTGGAAGGATCGCCGACACACAGGAGCACGATTCCCCATGAGTGAGCACACATACCGGGTGACCGAGATCGTCGGCACCTCCCCGGACGGCGTCGACGCCGCGATCAAGAACGGCATCAGCCGCGCCTCCAAGACCCTGCGCGGCCTCGACTGGTTCGAGGTCACCCAGGTCAGGGGCCACCTGGACGAGGGCCGCATCGCCCACTACCAGGTCTGCATGAAGGTCGGCTTCCGCCTGGAGGACCCGGCGTAGCCGCCTCCTGCTCCGGCCTCACGAGCCGCCGCCGTCCGCGCACCCCCGCCCCTCCCCCTGGCGCCACGCGAACGGCGGCGGCTCGTCACGTCCAGATTCCACTCCCGGTGCGAGGGCGCACAGCACGGCGTGCAGCAGCGGCCCGTGCACCAACCGCCCGTCCGGCGTCGGCGGACAGTGCCACCGCAACGGCCACGTCGCCCCACTCAACGCCGGCACGCCGACAAACTGCCGCCGGTCCCCACACCCCACGGTCCCGCTCAACCGCTCGACCCCGGCCGGCCACCGCCGCCGCCCCGTACTC
>NZ_WMLF01000925.1 GCF_014156695.1 Streptomyces durbertensis
GGCGGGGGTAGCCGAGCACCACCACCCGCGCGTTGGGGCCTTTGCTCTTGATCGCGTTGTAGACGGTGTTCAGTCGGCCGGGGAGCGTGTTGCGCGCGTAGGCGCGCGCCTCCTCGGACTTCCGCACGCAGGCGGACTCTCCTTGGAGCACGCAGGTGGTCATGACGTCGGCGAAGCCGGCGTCGTTGCCGCCGACACTCACGCTGACCAGGGTGGTGGCGGAGTTGACGGGACCGAGTTGGTTGTTGACGACGTCGGTGGTGCGTGCGCCGGAGCACGCGGTGAAGTGGAAGGAGGCGGGCGAGTTCGCGTTCTTCCACAGCACCGGATAGGCCCGGTTGCTGCGTTTGCAGTCGCCACTGCTGCTGTCGTACGAACCGGCTCCGAGGCCTGAGGAGTAGGAGTCGCCGACCGCCACGTAGTTGACGGCCGCCGCGTCGGTGGACGCGGCGGCCGTGCCGGTGAACGCGGGTAGCGCGAGCAGCGCCGCTACGGTGGCGGAAATCGTGAGGAATCTGGACACACGCACTGAACCTCCCGGTGGGGGTGGGGGTGGAGGATCGCC
>NZ_WMLF01000926.1 GCF_014156695.1 Streptomyces durbertensis
GGGCACTCCCCGCCCGGGACCGAAACACCATCGGAGTTCTGCGATGAGTGATCTGATCACCGCGGACCTGGTCGACCTCGACCTCGCCGCCCCCGACAAGGACGCCGTCGTTCGCCAACTGGCCGAGCGCATGGTCACCGCCGGCCGCGTCACCGACCTCGACGGCTTCCTCGCCGACGTGGCGGCCCGCGAGGCCCAGATGCCGACCGGGCTGGAAGGCGGCATCGGTATCCCGCACTGCCGCAGCGAGCACGCGACAGAGCCGACGCTCGCCTTCGGCCGGCCGCGCCGGCCGGTCGACTTCGGCGCGACGGACGGCCCGGCGGACCTGGTCTTCCTCATCGCCGCACCGGCGGGCGCGGACAGCGACCACCTGACGATCCTCTCCGCCCTCGCCCGCGAGCTGATGAACCCGGACTTCACCGCCGCACTGCGTGCCGCCGAGGACCCGGCCGTCGCCGCCGCCCTCAGCCGCGGCGACTCGCCGGCGCCGCCCGCCGGGTCGGCGACGGCGGACGCCGCTGAAAGCCCGGAAACCGGGACGCCGGAAACCGAAGCCCCGGC
>NZ_WMLF01000927.1 GCF_014156695.1 Streptomyces durbertensis
TGACTAGGCTGTCCTCCGAGCGGCAGGAGCACGAAGCAGCCACCTTGGGGGAGGACCGACGGTGAGGTACGAGGCCGTGTACCGCCGCGCCAGCGATGACCGCATGAACCGCATGATCCGCCTGTTTCCGGTCCAGCCGTTCAGGTGCGTTTCAGTCCAGGAGGCACAGTGAACCGCGATCGGGACGAGTACCGCCCGGAGGAGGACGAGGGAGACCTCGAGCTGACGGGCGAGTTCCAGCTCGATTTCACGGCGCCTGCCTGGTACTCGCAGGACGGCGCGGGTGCCGGGGGCGCGACGCCCGGCGCGGCCTCTCCCCCGCCGCCCGTGGGCGCCCCGCTGCACGCCGGACCGCCGGCCGGTCCGCCGGTCCCCCCGGGGCCCGGTGTGCCGCAGGGCCCGGGCATGCCGGGCGGCCCGGGAGCGGCGGGCGTTCCGCAGGGGCATGGTGGGCCGGGCATCGGCCAGGCGCCCGGTCAACCCGTGCCGGCTCAGCAGCCGCCGGCTCAGCAGGCGCCTGGTCAGCCAGTGCCTGGTCAGCCCGTATCCGGAC
>NZ_WMLF01000928.1 GCF_014156695.1 Streptomyces durbertensis
CAGTCGTAGTAGTCCTTGTACACAAGCTGCAGCGCGAAGGTGGAGGCCACGACCAGCAGCGCCAGTGAGCCGACGACCAGGCCGACGGACGCGGCCGTCACCTGCTGCCGGCCCGCGCGGGGGCGTTCGCCGGACGGCCCGGGCGGGGTGCCGCCGTCGGCGGCGGTGCCGCCCTCGCGGGGCACGCCGGGGGCGCCGCGCAGCGCGCTGATTCCCCAGTACAGCGACAGGGCGCCGAGCAGCAGCGCCACGGGCGGCAGATTGAAGAGGGCGAAGAAGAAGCCCCACATTCCGGCCAGCAGCGCGTAGCGGGCGTGGCGTTGGGCGGGGTCCTTGGGGTCCCAGCGGCGGCGGTCGGGGCGGCCGCCGTTGCCGTCGCCGTTGCCGGGTCCGCTGCCGAAGCCGCCGTCGCTGCGGCCCGGCTGACGGCTGCTCCACTGCCGTCCCCAGGGGGTGGCCGGGCGGTCGGAGCCGTTGCGGCCGCCGCCCTCGCCCTGCCCGTTTCCCTGCCCGTCGCCGCGGGCCTCGTTCTCCGGGTTCTCCGGGTT
>NZ_WMLF01000929.1 GCF_014156695.1 Streptomyces durbertensis
CGGCGGCGGTGCCGCTCGTGCCGGCGATCACGCCGACGGCGATTCCGGTCGCGGCGAGGCCGCTGACGACCGTGCGCTTCCAGTGACTCATTCCCATGCTCGTTTCCCAACTCTGCTGCGGTAGGCCCGAACGAGTGGTGCGTGAAGGGGGTGCGGCGCGGTGTCCGTCGCCCCCGGTCGTCGGCACTGGGTCGAGTGCTCGACGGACACGACTCTGACACGGTCGCGGCGCCGCGCTGTTGACGTGCCGTGCCGTCCCGATGACGATCCGCGCCGTTTCGGCTTCGGAGCGGTCCTCCGCCGTCCGTGGTTGCGGCGCGGGAACGGCCGCCGGGGCGCGGTAGCGTTCGCGGTATGTGGGCTGTGACGATTCGTGAAGCGGGTGGGCCTGAGGCGTTGGTGTGGGAGGAGGTGGCCGATCCGGAGGTCGGTGAGGGGGAGTTGCTCGTAGACGTGGCCGCGAGCGCGGTGAACCGGGCGGACGTCCTCCAGCGGCGGGGGTTCTACGACCCGCCGCCGGGTACGTCGCCGTATCCGGGGCTGGAG
>NZ_WMLF01000093.1 GCF_014156695.1 Streptomyces durbertensis
GGTCATCAACCGCTACGACGGCGAGGTGGCGGTGACCTCGGGCGCGGACGGCGGGGCGGTGTTCACCGTACGGCTGCGCCCCCGGCCGCACACGGGGCGGGGCGGTGCCTCGTGATCCGCACGCTCGTGGTGGAGGACGATCCCCGGATCGCCGACGCGCACGTCCAGTTCACCGACCGGGTCGCGGGCTTCACCGCCGTCGGCGCGGTGCACCGGGGTGCCGACGCGCTGGACTTCGTCGACCGGGAGCCCGTCGACCTGCTGCTGCTGGACTTCTACCTGCCGGACATGAGCGGGCTTGAGGTGTGCCGGGGGCTGCGGGCGCGCGGCCACCTCACCGACGTGATCGCCGTGACGTCGGCGCGGGACGTGGAGATCGTGCGCTCGGTGGTGGCGCTGGGCGTGGTGCAGTACCTGCTCAAGCCGTTCACGTTCGCGGCCTTCCGGGACCGGCTGGAGCGTTACGCCGCCTACCGGCGGGAGCTGGGGCCGGCCGAGGGCGCCACCGGGCAGCAGGACGTGGACCGGGCGCTGGCCGCGCTGCGCGGGGGCGGCGGGGCGACTCCGCCGCCCCCGAAGGGCATGAGCGGCGAGACGCTGGAGGCGGTGGTGGGGCTGCTGCGGTCGGAGGCCGCCGGCGAGGGCCTGTCGGCGAGCCGGGTCGGCGAGCTGACCGGCACCTCCCGGGTGACGGCACGCCGCTACCTGGAGCACCTGGCCGACTCCGGCCTCGTCGAACGCCGCCCCCGCCGCGGCGGCCAGGGCCGCCCCGAACTCCGTTACCGCTGGCGGTAGTCCACGCGTGCGGCCGGGCGACGTCGGGTGACGCGCCCGGCCGTGCGGCGCGGGTCAGAGGGGGGTGACGTAGGCGTTGGCGATGCCCCCGTCGACGAGGAACTCGGTCGCGTTGACAAAGGACGCGTCGTCGCTGGCGAGGAAGGCGACGGCGGCGGCCATCTCCTCCGGCTCGGCGAACCGGCCGACGGGCACGTGCACCAGGCGGCGGGCCGCCCGCTCCGGGTCCTTGGCGAACAGCTCCTTCAGCAGCGGGGTGTTGACCGGCCCCGGGCACAGCGCGTTGACGCGGATGCCCTCGCGGGCGAACTGGACGCCCAGTTCGCGGGAGAGGGCGAGCACCCCGCCCTTGGACGCGGTGTAGCTGATCTGCGAGGTGGCCGCGCCCATGACGGCGACGAAGGACGCCGTGTTGATGATCGAGCCCCGGCCCTGACGGCGCATGTAGGGCAGGGCCGCCTTGCAGCAGAGGTAGACGGAGGTGAGGTTGACCTCCTGGACGCGCCGCCAGGCGTCCAGCCCGGTGGTGAGGATGGAGTCGTCGTCCGGCGGCGAGATGCCGGCGTTGTTGAACGCGATGTCCACCGAGCCGTACGTGTCGTGCGCGGCTTCGAACAGCGCCTCGACCTGCTCGCCGTCGACCACGTCGACCTTGACGAAGAGCCCTCCGACCTCGTCGGCGGCGGCCTTGCCGGCGGCCTCGTCGATGTCGGCGCAGACGACGTTCGCTCCTTCGGAGGCGAGGCGGCGCACGGTCGCCAGGCCGATGCCGCTGCCGGCACCGGTGACCACCGCGGTACGGCCGACCAGGCGGCGGCAGACGGGGGCGGCGGAGTCGTGCGCCTCGGCGGGGATGGCGGGCTGGGTCACTGGTCGTCCTCCTCGGTGCTGATGAACACGTTCTTGGTCTCGGTGAAGGCGGCGAGCGCGTCGGGGCCCAGCTCCCGGCCGAGGCCGGACTGCTTGTAGCCGCCGAACGGCGTCCAGTAGCGGACGCTGCTGTGCGAGTTGACGGAGAGGTTGCCGGCGGCGACCGCGCCGGAGACCCGCAGGGCGCGCCCGACGTCCCGGGTCCACAACGAGCCGGACAACCCGTACGTACCGGTGTTGGCGAGGCGCACCGCCTCCGCCTCGTCCGCGAAGGGGAGGACAACGGCGACCGGGCCGAAGACCTCCTCCACCGCGACCCGGTCCTCCGGGCGGCCCTCCAGGACCGTCGCCGGGTACCAGAAGCCCTTGCCGGCGGGCGCCTCGCCGCGGATGGCGACCCGGGCGTCGTCGGGCACGTAGGACCGCACCCGCTCCCGCTGGGCGGCGGAGATCAGCGGCCCCATGTCGGTGCCGGGGTCCGCGGGGTCGCCGGCCCGCCAGGCCCGGACGGCGGGTTCCAGCAGCTCCAGGAAGCGGTCGTAGACCTCGCGCTGGACGAGGATGCGGCTGCGGGCGCAGCAGTCCTGGCCGGTGTTGTCCAGGAAGGAGCCGGGAGCGGCGGCCGCCGCCTTCTCCAGGTCGGCGTCCGCGAAGACGATGTTCGGGCTCTTGCCGCCGAGTTCGAGGGTGAGGCGCTTCACGGTGGCGGCGCACCTGGCCATGATCTGCTTGCCGACGGCGGTGGAGCCGGTGAAGACGACCTTCGCCACGCCCTCGTGCTCCACCAGCGCGTTGCCGGCGACCGGTCCGGCCCCGGGCAGGACCTGGAACAGCCCCTCGGGGAGGCCGGCGGCCAGACCGAGTTCGGCCAGCCGCAGGGCGGTCAGCGGCGTGGTCTCGGCCGGCTTGAGGAGTACGGCGTTCCCCGCGGCGAGCGCCGGGGCCGCGCCCCAGGAGGCGATCGGCATGGGGAAGTTCCACGGGGCGATGACGGCGACGACACCCAGGGGTTCCTGGCGGGTGATGTTCCAGCCGCCGGCGACCGGGATCTGCCGACCGGTCAGCCGCTCCACCCCGCCGGCCGCGTAGGCGAAGAGGTCGCGGGCGTTGCCGGCCTCCCAGCGCGCGTTGCCGATCGGGTGGCCGGCCTCGGCGACCTCCAACCGGGCCAGCTCCTCGACGTGTTCGTCGATGGCGTCCGCGAAGCGGCGCAGCAGCCGGGCCCGGTCGCCGGGGGCGACGGCGGCCCAGGCCCGCTGGGCGTCGGCCGCGCGGCGTACGGCGGCGTCCACCTCCTCCGGGGTGGTGGCGGGGACGGTGGCGATGACCTCCTCCGTCGCCGGGTTGAGGACGTCGTGCGCGGTGGGCGCCCCGGGCCCTGGGGGCGAGGGGGACGTGGGGTCGGTGTGCGGCACGTGCGGCTTCCTTCACTCGCGCGCGGGGTACGTGCCCGCGCGGGACGGCTGCTTCTCGACTGCGGCTTCTCGACTGCGGCTTCTCGACTGCGGCTTCTCGACTGCGGCTGGGGCTGCGGCTGGGGCTGCGGCTCCGCGCGGACCGCGCTACATCCGCTCGAAGGAGCGGTACCGCTCCCAGTCGGTCACGGCGGAGTCGTAGGCGTCCAGCTCGACCCGGGCCATGTTGAGGTAGTGCTCGACGACCTCCTCGCCGAACGCGGCGCGGGCGATCGGCGAGGCCGCCCACAGGTCGGCCGCCTCCCGCAGGGTGGTCGGGACGTGCTGGGCGTCGCCGGTGTAGGCGTTGCCGGTGCACGCCTCGGGCAGTTCGAGCTTGTGCTCGACCCCGTACAGCCCGGCGGCGACCATGCCGGCGACCGCGAGGTAGGGGTTCACGTCCCCGCCGGGCAGGCGGTTCTCGAAGCGGTGGGAGGGGCCGTGGCCGATGACACGCAGCGCGCAGGTGCGGTTGTCCGGCCCCCAGGCGACGGCGGTGGGCGCGAAGGAGCCGGGCCGGAAGCGCTTGTAGGAGTTGATGTTCGGCGCGTACAGCAGGGTGAAGTCGCGCAGTGCGGCGAGCTGTCCGGCCAGGAAGTGCCGCATCAGCGCGGACATGCCCAGGTCGCCCTCGTCGTCGGCGAGTACGGGCTGGCCGGCCTCGTCGCGCAGCGAGAGGTGGATGTGGCAGGAGTTGCCCTCGCGTTCGTCGAACTTCGCCATGAAGGTGAGCGCCATGCCCTCCTGCGCGGCGATCGCCTTGGCACCGGTCTTGTAGACGGAGTGCTGGTCGCAGGTGGTCAGCGCCTCGTCGTAGCGGAAGGCGATCTCGTGCTGGCCGAGGTTGCACTCGCCCTTGGCGGACTCGACGATCATCCCCGCGGCGGCCATCTCGTTGCGGATGCGCCGCAGCAGCGGCTCCACCCGGCCGGTGCCCAGGACGGAGTAGTCGACGTTGTACTGGTTGGCCGGGTTCAGCTCGCGGTAGCCGCGCGCCCAGGCGTCCTCGTAGGTGTCCTTGAAGACCATGAACTCCAGCTCGGTGCCGACGTAGGCGGTCCATCCGTGTTCGGCGAGCCGGTCGAGCTGGCCGCGCAGGATCTGCCGCGGGGAGGCGACGACGGGGCTGCCGTCGTGCCAGGCGAGGTCGGCGACCAGCAGCGCGGTACCGGGCTCCCAGGGGGTGCGGCGGAGGGTGGCGGGGTCGCCGTGCATGGCGAAGTCGCCGTAGCCGCGCTCCCAGGAGGACATCCGGTAGCCGTCGACGGTGTTGAGATCGACGTCGACCGCGAGGAGGTAGTTGCAGCCCTCGGTTCCGTGGTCCAGTACCTCGTCGAGGAAAAAACGCGCGGCGAAGCGTTTGCCCTGGAGGCGTCCCTGCATGTCGGTGAAGGCGAGGACGACGGTGTCGATCTCCCCGGCCTCCACGAGGTCGGTGAGTTCGTCGACGGTGAGCGGGGGCGTGCGATCAGCCACGGGGGTGCCTCCTGGCGTCCTGGCGTCGGTCGGGCTCCCGGGGGAAGCCGCACGGCGCGTACGGTCAGCGCACGGCCGGGGCGGCCCCGCACCGGATGCCATAAGGTATGCGGAGAAACCTTTGATTGGGAAGAGGTTCCGATGAACGAGGTGCGAGACGCTCCGGAGGAGGCGCGGGAGGCCGACCGGGACGGGTCGATCGACCGGCTCGCGCCGATACTCAGGCCGGTACGGGCCGGCAACGGCTTCGAGGAGGCGCTGGAGCAGATACTCCAGGTCCTCCGGCTGGGCCTGGTGCCGGCCGGCGAACGCCTGCCGGCCGAACGCGAGTTGGCCGACCGGCTCGGGTTGAGCCGGGTGACCCTGCGCGAGGTGCTGAAGGTGCTGCACGAGCAGGGCCTGGTGGAGAGCCGGCGCGGCCGCTACGGCGGGACCTTCGTCCGGCAGCGCCCGCCGGAGACCAGCGGCGGGAGCATCGCGGAGGAGCTGCGGCGCCGCGTGGCCGCGGTGGACCTGGAGGACACCCTCCGCTTCCGGGAGGTGCTGGAGGTCGGCGCGGCCGAGCTGTGCGCGACGCACGGCCTGACCGCGGAGCAGGCACAGCGGCTGCGGGCCGCCCTGGCCGGGACCCAGAACGCACCGCTGGCGGAGTACCGGCGGCTGGACACGCTGCTGCACCTGACCGTGGCCGAGCTGTCCGGTTCGCCCTCGCTGGCCGCCCAGTACGCGGCCGTCCGTGCGACCGTCAACGACCTGCTGGACTGCATCCCGCTGCTGGTCCGCAACCTGGAGCACTCCCAGCGCCAGCACGAGGCGCTGGTGGAGGCCGTGCTGGAGGGCGACGTGGACGGGGCGCGCGAGATGACGCGCGAGCACTGCGCGGGCTCGGCGGCGCTGCTGCGCGGCTTCCTGAGCTGACCGGGCGCGCGCACCGCGACCCCGCGGGACCGGTCGGTCGGCCGGCCGGCCGAGGAAGCCCTCGTTTACCAATCGTTGACGACCGATGTCTTGCGCACCGTCCACCGGCGGGTAAAAGGTGTGTCCCCAAACCTTTGAAGCAAGGTAGGGAGCAGCTCATGGCCGAAGGCAACGGCGCACGCGTCTCGGACACCTCACCCGCCCCGCCTGGCGGCGGCGCCCCGGCCGCCTCTCCCGGCTCCCCCGAGGCCGCCTATCTCAACCGGCGCACCCTGCGCCGGGGCAGCGCGGGCTGGCTACTGCTCACCGGCCTCGGCGTGGCGTACGTCGTCTCCGGCGACTTCGCCGGCTGGAACTTCGGCCTGGCCGAGGGCGGTTTCGGCGGGCTGGCCATCGCCATGGTGCTGATGGGCGTGATGTACACCTGCCTGGTCTTCTCCCAGGCCGAGATGGCCGCCATCCTGCCCACCGCCGGCGGCGGCTACGGCTTCGCCCGGCGCGCGCTCGGCACCTGGGGCGGCTTCCTCACCGGGACGGCGATCCTGATCGAGTACGTCCTGGCACCGGCCGCGATCTCCATCTTCATCGGCGACTACGTCGAATCCCTCAACCTCTTCGGCCTGACCTCCGGCTGGCCGGTCTACCTCGCCTGCTTCGCGATCTTCATCGGCATCCACCTGTGGGGCGTGGGCGAAGCCCTCCGGTTCAGCTTTGTCGTCACCGGTATCGCGGTCGCCGCGCTGGTGATCTTCGCCCTGGGCGCGGTCACCGAGTTCGACGGCAGCCGGCTCAACGACATCCCCGTCGACGGCAGCGCCTTCGGCGCCAACTCCTGGCTGCCGTACGGGCTGATCGGGATCTGGGCCGCCTTCCCCTTCGGCATGTGGTTCTTCCTCGGCGTCGAGGGCGTACCGCTGGCGGCCGAGGAGACCAGGGACCCGGCCCGGACGCTCCCCCGCGCCATGGCCGCCGCCATCGGCGTCCTCCTGGTCCTGGCCGTCGTCACCTTCCTCGTCGCCGTCGGGGCGCGCGGCTCGGCCGGGCTCCAGGACGCCGGCAACCCCCTGGTCACCGCGCTCCAGGGGGACGGCGAACCGACCGCGCTCAGCCGCTTTGTCAACTACGCCGGGCTGGCCGGCCTCGTCGCCTCCTTCTTCTCCCTCATCTACGCCGGCTCCCGGCAGCTCTTCGCGCTCTCCCGGGCCGGCTACGTCCCCCGCTTCCTCTCCCTCACCAGCCGTCGCAAGGCTCCCTACCTGGGCCTGCTGGTGCCCGGCGCGCTCGGCTTCGCGCTGGCCGCCGGCACCGGCGACGGGGCGCGGATGCTGAACATGGCCGTCTTCGGCGCCACCATCTCGTACGCCATGATGGCGCTCTCCCACATCGTCCTGCGCCGTCGCGAACCGCACCTGGAGCGGCCCTACCGCACCCCGGGCGGCGTCCTCACCTCCTCGGTCGCGCTCGTCCTGGCCTGCGCCGCGCTGGTGGCGACCTTCCTGGTGGACAAGCAGGCCGCGTTCATCGCACTGGGCGTCTACGTCGCCGCCGTCGCCTACTTCGCCCTCTACAGCCGGCACCGCCTCGTCGCGGCCGCCCCCGAGGAGGAGGCCGCCGCCCTGGCCGCCGCCGAAGCCGAACTCAACCGCAACTGACCACCGGTGGGGCCTCCCGGCCGAGCGCGGGAGGCCCCACCGACAGACCACTCATGGAGGAACCGCCGTGGCCCAGCCCCTCGTCGGCATCAGCACCTACCTGGAGGACTCCGTACGGTGGGGCGTGTGGGACCTGCCCGCCGCCGTCCTGCCCGCCGGATACCACCGGATGGTCCAGCGCGCCGGCGGCATCGCCGCGCTCCTCCCGCCGGACGAACCGGCCGCCGCCGCTCGCGCGGTGGCCCGACTGGACGCCCTTGTCGTCGCGGGAGGCCCGGACGTGGGCCCGGACCGCTACGGCGCCGACCGTCACCCCCTCACCGGGCCCACGCACACCGCCAGGGACTCCTGGGAACTCGCCCTGATCGAGGCCGCGTTGGCCACCGGGACCCCGCTGCTGGGCGTCTGCCGCGGCATGCAGCTGCTCAACGTGGCCCTCGGCGGCACCCTCGTCCAGCACCTGCCCGACGAGGTCGGCCACGGCGGGCACTCCGGTCCTCCCGGTGTCTTCGCCCAGCACCGGATCAGGCCCGTCCCCGGTACCCGCCTGGCCGACGCGCTGCCCGAGGCGGTGTCCGTCCCCACGTACCACCACCAGGCCGTGCACCGTCTCGGCCGTGATCTGGTGCCCTCCGCGCACGCCGAGGACGGCACGGTCGAAGCCCTCGAACTCCCCGCCGCCACACACCCCTTCGCACTGGCCGTCCAGTGGCACCCGGAGGCCGGCGACGACCTCCGCCTCCTCTCCGCCCTCCTCGCCACGGCCCGCTAGCGGCCGGAGGCGGCCGGAGCATCCGGACGAGGGGACGGACCTGTCGCCAGCGCGCTCAGCAGGCCGGCGGCCGGTCCCTGTCACGCGTACGGTCCGGTGCCGTCCATGCCTCCGGGCGGCGTCGCCCGGGCCGCGACGTGTCCTCCCCCCGCCCTGGCCGACGCGGCCGACCCGGCCGTCGAGCCGCGAAAGCGCGGCACGGTGACCCGGCGGACTCCCCGACGCGCCACGCCGATTCCACGGCTTCGCCGCCGCCCCGCCCCGCGCCGCCGCCGGGTCGGGGTGGCGGCGGTGCGGGGTCGGCGGCGGTGCGGGGTCTGCGGCGGCGGCGCGGGGCGTCGGAACGCGGAGAAGCCGCGGTCCTCGGACCGCTGCTCAGAAGACGGCTTCGGTCTCGTCCATGCGGTCCTGCGGGACGGTCTTCAGCTCGCGGGTGGCGTCGGCGAGCGGGGTCATCACGATGTCCGTGCCGCGCAGCGCGGTCATCATGCCGAAGTCGCCGCGGTGGGCGGCCTCCACGGCGTGCCAGCCGAAGCGCGTGGCCAGGACGCGGTCGTAGGCGGTGGGGGTGCCGCCGCGCTGGACGTGGCCGAGGATGACCGGGCGGGCCTCCTTGCCGAGGCGGCGTTCCATCTCGGTGGCGAGGCGGTTGCCGATGCCGACGAACCGCTCGTGGCCGTACTGGTCGATCTCGCCCTTGGCGTACTCCATGGAGCCCTCGGCGGGGCGGGCGCCCTCGGCGACGCAGATGACGGCGAACTTCTTGCCGCGCGAGAAGCGCTCCTCGACCATCTTGCAGAGTTCGTCGATCTCGAACGGACGCTCGGGCAGGCAGATGCCGTGGGCGCCGCCGGCCATACCGGCCTCCAGGGCGATCCAGCCGGCGTGCCGGCCCATGACCTCCACGACCATCACCCGTTGGTGGGACTCGGCGGTGGTCTTGAGTCGGTCCATGGCCTCGGTGGCGACGCCGACGGCGGTGTCGAAGCCGAAGGTGCGGTCGGTGGCGGAGATGTCGTTGTCGATGGTCTTCGGCACGCCCACGACGGGCAGGCCGGCCTCGGAGAGCATGGTGGCGGCGGTGAGCGTGCCCTCGCCGCCGATGGGGATCAGCGCGTCGATGCCGAGGCGGCCCATCAGCTCCTCGCTGTTGTCGCAGGCCTCGCGCAGCCGGTCCCGTTCCAGCCGGGCGGAGCCGAGGATGGTGCCGCCGCGGGCGAGGATGCCGCTGACGGAGTTGAGGTCGAGTACGCGGTGGCGGCCCTCCAGCAGGCCCTTGAAGCCGTCCTCGAACCCGATGACCTCATCGTCTCGGTCCACGACGGCACGGTGTACGACCGACCGGATCACGGCGTTCAGACCGGGGCAGTCGCCGCCGGCGGTGAGGACTCCGATACGCATGCTGATCGTTACTCCTGATCGGGGGACGGGCCGATTGCCGGGGGATTGTTTCATGTCCTGAACCCAAGGGGTTCCCTTGTCCACATGCTGCCGCCCGCCGCGCGGCATATCCAGTCCCATGGGTATTGTCAAGATTGATTTGGTGTGAAGATCGGAAGTTTTCGGACGGGTGGCCGGGAGCGCGGCGCCCCTTCCCAGGGAACGAGGAGCGAGCACGCGTGACGCGGAGCGTGTACATATCCAGCGTCGGCCGGGGTGACGGCCGACAGGTCGTGGAGCTGGGGGTCATGGAGCTGCTGACCCGGCTCGTGGACCGGGTCGGGGTGTTCCGGCCGCTGTGGCATCCGGGGGCGGACCCGATGCTGGACCTGCTGCGCAGCCGCTACCGGCTGAGCCAGTCGGTGGCCGACATGAGCGGGCTGTCGTACGAGGAGGCCGCCGCCCTCCAGGCCCGTGCGGGCGCGGACGAGCTGGTGGCGCACCTGGTCGACCGCTTCCACGCGGTGGCGGCCGACTACGAGGCGGTCATGGTGCTGGGCACCGACTTCGTGGACACGAACCTGCCCGGCGAGCTGGCCGTCAACGCCCGGCTGGCCAACGAGATGGGCGCCGTGGTGCTGCCCGTCGTCGGCGGGCTCGGCCAGGAGGCCGAGTCGGTGGTCAACGAGGTGCGCAACGCGCACACCGCGTTCACCTCGCTCGGCTGCGAGCTGATCGCCACCGTCGCCAACCGGGTCGACGACAAGCACGCGGCGCGGGCCGCCAAGGAGCTGGGCGCGCACCTGCCGGAGCCGGTGTACGTGCTGCCGGAGGACCCGGCGCTCTCGGCGCCGACCGTGCAGCAGGTGGTGGACGAGCTGGGCGCCGAGGTGCTGCTGGGCGATCCGGCGGGGCTGGCGCGGGACTGCCGCAACTTCGTGTTCGGCGGGGCGATGCTGCCGACGTTCCTGCCCGCGCTGACCGAGGGCTGCCTGGTGCTGACGCCGGGCGACCGGGCGGACCTGATCGTGGGGGCGCTGGCGGCGCACTCGGCGGGCTCGCCGCCGATCGCCGGGGTGCTGCTCACCCTGGACCAGCGGCCGGGCGAGGAGACGATGAACCTCGCGGCGCGACTGGCGCCCGGCACCCCGGTGCTGGCGGTACCGGGCAGCTCCTTCCCCACCGCCGGCCAACTCCACGCGTTGCGCGGAAAGTTGAACGCGACGAACCCGCGCAAGGCGGAGATCGCGCTGGGCCTGTTCGAGACGCACGTGGACACCGGGCAGCTCACCGAGCGCATCTCGGTGGTGCGCAGCGACCGGGTCACGCCGATGATGTTCGAGCACGAGCTGGTGGAGCGCGCCCGCGGGAACCGGCGGCACGTGGTGCTGCCCGAGGGCACCGAGGAGCGGGTGCTGCGCGCCGCCGAGGTGCTGCTGCGGCGGAACGTCTGCGACCTGACCCTGCTCGGCGAGGAGACCGCCGTCCGCAAGCGGGCCGCCGACCTGGGTGTGGACCTCAACCTGCTGGGCGCCGACGACAGCGGCTGGTCGGCACACGGCACGGCGGCGACGGCCCGGATCGTCGACCCGGCCACCTCCCCGCTGCGGGAACGGTTCGCCGAGGTGTACGCGCGGCTGCGGGCCCACAAGGGCGTCAGCCACGAGCTGGCCTACGACGCGGTCGTGGACGTCTCGTACTTCGGCACCCTGATGGTGCAGGAGGGGCTGGCCGACGGCATGGTGTCGGGCGCGGTGCACTCGACGGCGGCCACCATCCGCCCGGCGTTCGAGATCATCAAGACCCGCCCGGACGCGGCGATCGTCTCGTCGGTGTTCTTCATGTGCCTGGCCGACCGGGTGCTGGTGTACGGCGACTGCGCCGTGAACCCCGATCCGGACGCCGCCCAGCTCGCGGACATCGCGATCCAGTCGGCGACGACGGCGGCGCGGTTCGGCGTGGAGCCGCGCATCGCGATGCTGTCCTACTCCACCGGCACGTCCGGCTCGGGTACGGACGTCGACAAGGTGCGGGAGGCGACCGAGCTGGTGCGCAGCCGCCGGCCCGACCTGCTGGTGGAGGGCCCGATCCAGTACGACGCGGCGGTGGAGCCGTCGGTGGCGGCGACGAAGCTGCCGGGCTCGCCGGTGGCAGGCCAGGCGACCGTGCTGATCTTCCCGGACCTCAACACGGGCAACAACACCTACAAGGCCGTGCAGCGGTCGGCGGGCGCCGTGGCCGTCGGCCCGGTGCTCCAGGGTCTGCGCAAGCCGGTGAACGACCTCTCCCGGGGCGCGCTGGTGCAGGACATCGTGAACACCGTGGCGATCACCGCCATCCAGGCCCAGTCACAGGCCGGGCGCCCGGCCGCGCCGGCGGACGCGGCCGCGGCGGCGTCCGCCGGCGCGGCCGTCCGTCAGGAGATCCGACAGGAGAAGGGCGGCCTGGCATGAGCGCCACCCGCGTACTCGTTCTCAACTCCGGCAGTTCGTCGGTGAAGTACCAGCTGCTGGACATGGCCGACCGTTCGCGGCTCGCGGTCGGTCTGGTCGAGCGGATCGGCGAGAGCGCCTCCCGACTGCTGCACACGCCGGCCGGCGGCGAGCGGCGGGAGCGCGTCGAGCCGTACCCGGACCACGGGGCGGCGCTGAAGGCGGTGGCGGCGGAGCTGGCCGCCGACGGGCTCGGCCTGGACTCCCCCGACCTGGCGGCCGTCGGCCACCGGGTGGTGCACGGCGGGCGCGAGTTCACCCGCCCGACGGTCGTGGACGACCGGGTGCTCGCGGAGATCGAGCGCCTGGTGCCCGTCGCGCCGCTGCACAACCCGGCGAACCTCACCGGCATCCGCACCGCGCAGGCCCTCAACCCCGACCTGCCGCAGGTCGCGGTCTTCGACACCGCGTTCCACACCACGATGCCCGAGTACGCCGCCCGGTACGCGATCGACGTGGAGACGGCGGACGCGCACCGGGTGCGCCGCTACGGCTTCCACGGCACCTCGCACGCCTACGTCTCCCGGGCGACGGCCGAGCTGCTGGGCCGGGCGGTCGAGGACGTCAACGTGATCGTGCTGCACCTGGGCAACGGCGCCTCGGCGTCGGCGGTGCGCGGCGGCCGGTGCGTGGAGACCTCGATGGGCCTCACCCCGCTGGAGGGCCTGGTGATGGGCACCCGGTCGGGTGACGTGGACCCGGCCGTGGTGTTCCACCTGAACCGGGTGGCCGGCATGTCCACGGACGAGGTCGACGAGTTGCTGAACAAGCGCAGCGGCCTGGTCGGGCTGTGCGGGGACAACGACATGCGGGAGATCGTGCGGCGCCGGGAGGAGGGCGACGAGCGGGCGGCGCTGGCGTTCGACGTGTACGTCCACCGGCTGCGCAAGTACGTCGGCGCCTACACGGCGGTGCTCGGCCGGGTCGACGCGCTGGCCTTCACCGCCGGCGTCGGGGAGAACTCCGCCCCGGTGCGGGAGGCGACGGTGGCCGGCCTGGAGGGGCTGGGACTGGCGGTCGACACGGAGCTGAACAACCGGCGTACGGACACGGCCCGGATCGTCTCGCCGCAGTACGCTTCCGTCGCCGTGGCCGTGGTACCCACCGATGAGGAGCTGGAGATCGCCACCCAGGCGTACGCACTGGTCAGCTCATGATCGGTGAGCCAGATCACCCCCAGTACGTTTCGCGTCTAAACAAAACGATAGGATCGCCCCCATGCGCCGTTCCAAAATCGTCTGCACCCTGGGTCCCGCCGTCGACTCCTACGACCAGCTGAAGACGCTGATCGAGGCCGGCATGAACGTGGCCCGCTTCAACATGAGCCACGGTTCCCAGGGGGAGCACCAGGAGCGCTACGAGCGTCTCCGCAAGGCGTCCGAGGAGACCGGCCGCGCGGTCGGCGTCCTGGCCGACCTCCAGGGGCCGAAGATCCGCCTCGCCACCTTCGCCGAGGGACCGGTCGAACTGGTCCGCGGTGAGGAGTTCACCATCACCACCGAGGACGTCCCCGGTGACCGGACCATCTGCGGCACCACCTACAAGGGCCTGACCGGCGACGTCGCCAAGGGCGACCCGATCCTCATCAACGACGGCAACGTCGCCCTGCAGGTCGTGGACGTCACCGGGGCCGAGGTCCGCACGATCGTCATCGAGGGCGGTGTCATCTCCGACCACAAGGGCATCAACCTGCCCGGCGCGGCGGTCAACGTGCCCGCGCTGTCGGAGAAGGACATCGACGACCTGAAGTTCGCGCTCCGCATGGGCTGCGACATGGTCGCCCTGTCCTTCGTGCGGGACGCCGGCGACGTGCGGGACGTGCACCGGGTGATGGACGAGGTCGGCCGCCGGGTGCCGGTCATCGCCAAGGTGGAGAAGCCGCAGGCGGTCGAGAACATGGAGGAGGTCGTCCTCGCCTTCGACGGCGTGATGGTGGCGCGCGGCGACCTCGCCGTGGAGTACCCGCTGGAGCAGGTGCCGATGGTGCAGAAGCGGCTCATCAAGCTGTGCCGCCGCAACGCCAAGCCGGTGATCGTCGCGACCCAGATGATGGAGTCGATGATCACCAACTCGCGGCCCACCCGCGCCGAGGCCTCCGACGTCGCGAACGCGATCCTCGACGGCGCGGACGCGGTGATGCTCTCCGCCGAGTCCTCCGTCGGCCAGTACCCGATCGAGACGGTCAAGACGATGTCGAAGATCGTCCAGGCCGCCGAGAAGGAGCTGCTGGCCAAGGGCCTCCAGCCGCTGGTGCCCGGCAAGAAGCCGCGCACGCAGGGCGGTTCGGTCGCCCGCGCCGCCTGCGAGATCGCGGACTTCCTGGACGCCAAGGCGCTGGTGGCCTTCACCAAGTCCGGTGACACCGCGCTGCGGCTGGCCCGCTACCGCGCGGTGCAGCCGATCCTCGCGTTCACCGAGGACCCCCACACCCGCAACCAGCTCACGCTGGCCTGGGGCGTCGAGACGTTTGTCGTGCCGCACGCGGAGAACACCGACGCGATGGTCAAGCTGGTGGACGAGGAGCTGCTGAAGCTCCAGCGCTACCAGGAGGGCGACGTCATGATCATGACGGCCGGCACCCCGCCGGGCGTCGTGGGCACCACCAACATGGTGCGCGTACTCCACCTCGGTAAGGACAACTGACACTCCGCCTCGCGCGGGCCTGCTGTCAGGGGCCCGCTCACACCGGGGCGCTCACTCCAGGACGCTCACTCCAGGGAGAGGCGCAGCCCCGGCACCGTCAGGTTCCCGCCGAACTGGCCGGCCTGCCGCACCTCCGCCGAGGTGAAGAACGCCGCCGGAAGGTCCAGCGGCGGGGGCGACTTCGGGCTGAAGGTGATCGGGATCAGCCCGAAGAGCCAGCCCTTCAGCTCCTCGGTGTACATCGTCACCGTGCCGCCGCGGAACGTGGACGTGCTGCCCGGCCGGCTGCGGATGTGCTGGACGCGGCCCGAGGACGTGGGCGCGTACTGGTGCAGGTCCCGGATGTTCAGCTCCTCCGCGGTGAACTTCAGGACCCGCTTCTCCTGCCCGCCGTGGGTGCGCACCAGCACGATGCCGTGGTACTTGAGCCCGGACAGGCCGAGCCGGCTGGTCTTCAGATGGAACGGGACGTCGGGCAGCGCGGCGGGCGTGCGCTCGTAGGCGGCGTTGTGGTACGCCTCGGCGTCGAACTCCGGACAGGGGAAGGGCTCCTTGCCGCTGCGCCCGTCGGGCGGGGTGGCGTCGGGCTGCTGCTCCGTTCCGTCGTCCTCCGCCGGGTCCTCCTTCGGCCCGCCGCCCTTCGACCCGCCGTCCTCCGCCGGGTCTTGCTTCGCCGGGTCTTGCTC
>NZ_WMLF01000930.1 GCF_014156695.1 Streptomyces durbertensis
GCGTCCACTCGTCCTGGACGGAGAGCAGGTTGCCGTCGTAGCGGTCGAGTCCGCCGATGCCGGGGGCCTTGGCGACGAGGACGATGCGGCCGCGCACCTCACCGAGAGTGGGGATGCGGCCGGGGACGCGGTGGAACCAGCGCGCGAAGCCGTGGTCGCGCAGGTACACGTCGTGGAAGATGCGGGCGAACTCGGTGTCGGGCGCGTCGGAGTGCTCCTTCTGCACGGACATGAGGATCGTCTCGCCGGGGTTGGCGGTGAGGAACGCGCGGCAGTCGGTCAACACGTCGTGGAAGTTGCGGCGCTGGTAGATCGCGCCGTGGTGGATGGTGAACGCGCCGTCGAACGGCCGGCAGCGGATGTCGAGATAGCGGACGCCGCGCGCCAACTGCTCGGAGAGGGGGAGGGACTGGCACTTCGCGGTGTCGAAGGGGCCGCCGATCAGGGCGCAGGTGTTGTGGGTGCCGGGCATGGTGAGGTCGTCGAGGGTGCGGGCGGAGGGGAGCCCGGTCATCCAGCGGTGGCCGGGCGGCGGGGCGGCGC
>NZ_WMLF01000931.1 GCF_014156695.1 Streptomyces durbertensis
CCTCACTCCCCGCGCCCCCCTGCTTCCCCCTTTGAGCCCCCGGCTCGTCTGCTCCTCAGTCCCAGCCGCCTCAGCCCCAGCCGCCTCAGTCCCAGCCGACTCAGTCCCAGCCGCGGCCGGAACGTCCGCGCTTCAGGTCCCCCCGCTGCTTCTTCTCCCTCAGCCGCCGCTCCACGATGCCGCGCGGCGTCCGCGCCCGCTTGCGCCGCTTCGGCGGGGGCGCCGTCGCCTCGGCGAGCAGCGCGGCCATCCGCACGCACGCCGTCTCGCGGTTCCGCCACTGCGAGCGGTGCTCGGCGGCGCGCACCACCAGCACGCCGTCCACCAGCCGGTTCGCCAACCGCTCCAGCGCGCGCTCCCGCCACACCTCCGGCAACGCCTCGGTGTTCGCCAGGTCGAACCGCAACTCGACCTGCGTGTCGCTGGTGTTCACATGCTGGCCGCCCGGCCCGGAGGAACGACTGAACCGCCAGCGCAGCTCGGACTCGGGCAGCGCCACCGCACCGCGGATGAGATAGGGACCGGACATGCCCCCATGG
>NZ_WMLF01000932.1 GCF_014156695.1 Streptomyces durbertensis
GGGGTGGGTGGTGAGGGCTCGGAGGACGGCCCGGTGTGTTGTGGGGCGGATGGTCGGGAGAGGGAGGTCTGTGGTGGGTGAGCGGGTGAGTCGGCGGACGTTGCGGTTGTTCGCGGAGGCGTTCTCGCGGCCGGGGGCGGCGCGGGAGTTGGCGACGGCGATGGAGTGCGCGGAGGTCGACGCGTTGGCGCGGCTGTTGGCCGAGTTGGGTGAGCGGCGGGCGGCGTTGGAGTGGTTGGTGGATCACGCCCGGGGTGACGACTTCGACGACGCGCACTGGTCGGTGCCGGTGGACGCCGAGCAGTATCTGGAGCGGTTGATGGGGAGGTGGTCGTGAGAGCGGTGCGACGCTACCTGTCGGCAGCCGAGCGGTGGCGGCGGCGGTCGCGGAGGATGCGGGCGACGCAGGCGACGAGGGCGGTGAGGGTGAGGGAGACGAGGAGGGCGTAGGTGCCGAGGCGTTCGTTGCGTTGGGCGTAGGTCTCGGTGAGGGTGAGTTCGGCGGGTTCGGGGGCGGGGGCGTTCTCGAC
>NZ_WMLF01000933.1 GCF_014156695.1 Streptomyces durbertensis
CCTGGGACTGGCGGGGGAGGTCGGGTGGGCCGGCCGGTTGGGCGTCGCAGAACTCGCGGACCGCGCTGGTGCGGGCGACGACGCGGCCCCGGTGGATGACCACGCGGCTGTAGGCGAGGGAGAGCGCGCCGGGCAGGTTCCGGCCGCGCACGGCGAGGAGTTCGGCGGGGAAGCCGGCTTCGACGCGTACTTCGGGTAGTCCGAGCACGTCGCGGGCGGCGGCGCTGACGGCCTCGTACGCGTCTTCGGGGCCGGTTTCGCCGTGGGAGGCGAGGAGGTAGGCGGCTTCGAGCGGGTCGCCGCGTCCGACGGGGTTGGCGGCGTCGCGGAGGGCGCCGCTGCCGGCGGTGACGCGGACGCCGGCGGCGCGGAGCAGGCGTACGGGCGCGGCGCCGGCCCGGTTGCGACGTTCCGTCAGCGGGCAGCCGCCCTGTGGCAGTACGGCGACGGTGGCGCCGGCGGCGGCGAGTTGTTCGGCGGCGCGGGCGGCGGCCGGGCGGGGGAGTCGGGCGAGTCCCGTGCAGGGG
>NZ_WMLF01000934.1 GCF_014156695.1 Streptomyces durbertensis
GTCCACCGCCGTTCCCGCCCTGCTCTCATGACGGGACACCACCCCGCGTGACCTGCGGCGACGCCCAGCCGTTGACGATGCGGCGGGACGACCGGGACGCTGGTCACCGACCCCCTCGCAACGTCCGGCGGCGATCCGCCGGCGACCGGTGGGGCGTTCGGCGAGAAGGAGGTGGTGATGGCGCGTTGGCGACCGCTTCCCGACGGCCTGCCCCCGGAGGTCCGGCGGTTCGTCGAACGGCTGCGGCTGCTGAAGGACCGCACGGGCCTCAGCCTCACCGCGTTGGCCGCCAAGTCCGGGTACAGCGCGTCCTCCTGGTACCGCTACCTCGGAGCCGCGTCACCGCCGCCGTGGGAGGCGGTGGCCGCGCTGGCGCGGGCCGCCGGGCTCCGCGACGACGACCTGGCCCGGCTGCGGGTCATGTGGGAGGCCGCGCGCGAGACCTCCCGGACGATCCACCGACCCGCGACCGCGGCCGACACCGACACCGACACCGGCGGCAGTCCCGCCCCCTCGGCCCCCGGC
>NZ_WMLF01000935.1 GCF_014156695.1 Streptomyces durbertensis
GGCCACCTCCCCGCACGCCGGACAGCCGGACGACGCGGCCCGCCGCGACAGCGGCAGCCGGGGCGTGCCCGCGCGGGCCCCGAGGTCAGGCGACCCGGGTGAGCGACGCTCTTGTCGGACGCCCCGCAGGACGGGCCGGCGCCGCCAGCCGGGGAGCCCCCGCCTGACGGGCCCGACCACGACGAACCGGCCCCACGGGCGCGGCCGTACGCGGCTGCGGCGTCGACGTCGACCCGGAAGGGGTCGACCGCAGGCCGGTGCCGGTCGCCTCTGCCCACAGCTGGAGAAGACGTATGTACTCCGCCGCCCGCCGCTCGTCGGCGGGTTCGTCCATCAGCCGGCGGATGCGGGCGTTGACGTCGTGCACGCGGGGACGTGTCGGCTCGGCCGGTCGTCGGGATGTGCGCATGCCTCCACAGTACGCACACCCACTGACACGACCACATCCGTTTTGCGCCCCCTGACAATCCGACCTCCCGTCAGACGATCCCGTCACCACCAACCTCCCCTCGTCAGAAG
>NZ_WMLF01000936.1 GCF_014156695.1 Streptomyces durbertensis
GTTCGACAACAAGTACGCGGAAGGGTGAAGGAGTTCACCCTTCCGCGTCCACGCGGCGGGAAAACCGCGCTACTTCATGAGGATTCCGCCGCCGCTCCCGGCCGGCCGTCTCGGAACACCGCGGGCCCCGCCCCGGGCCCGGCCCTCCGGTGCGCGCCTAGCTGAGCTTGGAGTTGAGCTTCTGCCCCTCCTGCGCGACGAGGCTGCACGTCACCGTCTTCATGCCGAGGTCGAGACCGCTCACCTTCGGGAACTGGGCCAGCGTACGGAATCTCGTACCACTGTTGAGGTTCGCCTTGGCCTGGAGCTTCGGCTTGCAGATGCGGTCGGCCTCGGTCTTGATGGCCTCGTCGGTCTCGAACGTCTTGGTCAGCTTCTCCTGGTAGACCACCTCGCCGTCGTGCGAGGACGAGCAGGGGCGCTTGTCGCTGTGCCCCTCGCGCGCCGCCGATATGTCGAAGCAGTCGCCGGGCTTGAGCATGTACGCCGGCCAGGGCCCGGAGG
>NZ_WMLF01000937.1 GCF_014156695.1 Streptomyces durbertensis
GAGTCCGCCGAACTCGGCCCAGGCTTCGACGGCGGCGGGGAAGACGTGGTGGAGGTGGCCGCTGGGCGAGGTGTGGGCGCGCAGGGTGTCGGCCCAGATCTCGGCCTGGCGGATGTCCCAGCGTCCCGGTTGCCAGCCGGCGGCGCGCAGTGCGGCGTCGACGGCCGCGGGGAAGCGAGTGGTCACCGTGTCGTGGCGGGTTCGACGGCGCGGACGCCGAAGTGGGCGAGGAGCGCGGCGCAGGAGCGGCAGGGCGGGGCGTACGTGCCGTGTCGGGGGTCGCCTTCCTCGCGGATGCGCCGGGTGGTGAGTTTGGCGTTCTTGAGGGCGCGGCGGGCGTCGCCGGCGGTCAGGGGTTTGCGGGAGGCGCGTTTGGAGCGGCCGGCTTCGGCGGTGGTGAGGTAGCGGGAGATGAGGACGGCTTCGGGGCAGCGTCCGGTGTGCCGTTCGCGGTGGGCGGTGGTGAGGGTGTCGAGGAAGTCCTGGACGAGGGGGTGGT
>NZ_WMLF01000938.1 GCF_014156695.1 Streptomyces durbertensis
TCGTGCAGCAGCCGCCGCTGCACCACACTCCCGTGCGCGACCAGCTCCCCCTCCTCCCACACCAGGGCGTGCATCCCACCGAGCCCGTGCTCCCAGTCCGCCCCGGAGAAGTCCACCGTGAACGCCTCCTCCACCAGCGCCCGCGCCGTCTGGAGAGTGCCGGCGTCCAGCTCGGAAGTGTGTGCGGTCACCGCTCGCATCCCACTCATACCGCCATGCTCCCACCTGCACCCCCGGAGGTGCGCGCAAGCACCCCCCGAAGTGCGGTATTGTTCTCGTGCGCGGTCGGCAAGGGGCAAGATCCCCAAGCCGCCGAGGCACCGGGACGTGGCGCAGTTTGGTAGCGCACTTGACTGGGGGTCAAGGGGTCGTGGGTTCAAATCCCGCCGTCCCGACGGTGCGAGAGGCCCGTTGATGTGCACGAAAGTGCAGGTCAACGGGCCTCTTTCGTGTTCCTGACTCAACGTCAGACTGACTTCCCGTCAGAACCGCAGGGAC
>NZ_WMLF01000939.1 GCF_014156695.1 Streptomyces durbertensis
GAATCCCCCAACCCACCGGCGAATTTCTTCTTCGACGCACCTGCGAGAGAATTCGCTGCGGTGAACGCCTATCACCACTGCGACTGGCTCTTTCGCCATATGCAGGACATGGGGTTCAACCTCGAGACCTATTTCGACGGGACCGACTTCCCCGTACCGGTGGATGCCTGTGGATTCAACGACGCGATCAATGCCCGCGCTCCAGGCAACGTCACCGGCACCGGTTCCGGTGGCTTCGAGTTCGGCCTGGCCGGGTCACCGTTCCCGGCGGTCGGCATCGCGGCGGACCTCCGTGTCGTCCTACACGAGTTCGGTCACACAATCCTCTGGGACAGTGTGCACCGCCCGAACTTCGGCTTCGCGCACAGCGCCGGCGACAGCCTCGCGGCCGTGTACATGGACCCCGAATCATCGCTGAGAAGAGACCCCGAGCGGAGATTCGACACGTTCCCCTGGGTGCTTCCGCACCGGAACCACGGCCGTGAGGTGGCCC
>NZ_WMLF01000094.1 GCF_014156695.1 Streptomyces durbertensis
CGTGCTGCCTAAGCTCTCGGGGGGGGGCGGGGACGGGACGGCCGGTCAGACGCGGGAGCGACCCGGCGTCCGCAGGTCGGCGACGATCATGTGGTGGCGGCGCCAGCCGGGGTAGGGCGCCATGGTTCCGACCTGGGCGAAGCCGAAGCCGGCGTAGCGCTCCAGTACGACCTCGTTGGTCTCGGCTATGAGCGCGGCGGCCCGCTGCTCGGTGCGGCCGGCGAGGAACTCCGCGACGAGCGTGGTGCCGAGGTGGAAGCGGCGCCAACGGGCGGCCACCAGCAGTTCGCACACACCGACGGTGCGGCGGCCGTCCTCACGGACGAACTCGGCGGTGGGCGCCGGGGTCAGGCCGTCCCACCAGAGGGTGTCCGGCTGGAGGGTGTAGCCGTAGACGAAGCCGGCGACGGTCTCCCCGTCGAGGGCGGCCAGCAGGCCGAAGCCGGGGCGCTCGGCGTGGGTGCGCAGCCGCTCCTCGACGGGCGGGTCGGTGTGGTCGCTCAGGTCGAGCGCGTGGGCGTACACGTCCTCGTAGGCGCGGGCCCAACGACCGGGGTCGGCGGCGACCTCCGGGCCGTCGTAGCGGCGCATGCGCAGGCTGGCGAGGGGCGCCCGGCCGGGTCTGGCCGGGGCGGTCTCGACGGTCTGGCTCATGGTGACCTCTCAGGTGGGGGCGGGTCGGCGGCCGTTCCTCCGCCCGTCCCGGCACGCGACGGTTCCGCCGTCGGACGGACATCTCGACGGGACGGACGAAGGTTAGGCAAAGCTAAGTTAGATCACACCGTGAGCGTTTCCAACCCGGCCCCCTGCTGCCCCGGCAGCGCGGGTGCGATGACGCCACCGGCGGTCGGCGGCTGGGGCTGGGCGAGCGACCTGGCGCGTTCGGCGACGAGTTCGAGCAGCGGGCCGAGGTCGTCGGCGGTGGCCCGGGGGTGGAGCAGGGTGGCCTTGAGCCACAGCCGGCGGACGCCGTCGTGGTCCTCGGCGACGGCCCGGCCGAGCACCGCGCTGCCCTCGGTGAGCAGTTCGCGCCGGATCGCCGCGACCAGCGCGTCCCCGGCCTCGTCGCCCGCCTCGTCCACCAGGGCGTCGGCGGCGACGGGCCGGAACAGCACGGTGGAGATGCCGGCGTCGCCGTCGCGGCGGCGCAGCGCGGGATGGCGGTCGACGCGTTCGGCGAACCGCCGCGCCGTGTCGACGCAGTGTTCGACGAGTCCGCCGACGCCTTCCCGGCCGAGCGCGCGCAGCGTGGTGGCGATCTTCAGCACGTCGGGGCGGCGGGAGGTGCGGATGGAGCGGCCCAGCAGGTCGGGCAGTCCGGCCTCGGTGTCGTCGTCCGCGTTGAGGTAGTCGGCGCGCAGCGAGAGCGCGCCGAGCGACGCGGCGTCGCGTACCGCCAGCACGCCGGCGGCGACCGGCTGCCAACCGAGCTTGTGCAGGTCGTAGGTGACCGAGACGGCCTGCTCGATGCCGTCCAGCAGCGGTGCCAGGGAGTCGCTGAACAGCAGCGGCCCGCCGTAGGCGGCGTCCACGTGGAGTTCGGCGCCGAACCCGGCGGCGACCTCGGCGATCTGCGGCAGCGGGTCGATCAGGCCCTCGTCGGTCGTCCCGGCGGTGGCCACGACCAGGGCGGGCGCGCCGCCCAGCGAGGCCAGGGCCCGGTCGAGCGCGGCGGGGAGCATCCGGCCGGCGCGGCACTCCACGGCGATCGGGGTGGGCAGGCCGAGGATCCACGCGGCGCGGCGCACGCTGTGGTGGGCGTTCGCACCGACCAGCACCTGGACCGTGCGCTCGCCGCGGGCCTGGGCCCGCTCCCTGGCCAGCAGCAGCGCGACCAGGTTGGACTCGGTGCCGCCGCTGGTGACGATCGCGTCGGCCGCCTCGGCCCGCGGGTAGACCAGCCGGGCGAGTTCGGCGGTGACCTCCTCCTCGATGACGGCTGCCGCGGGCGCCTGGTCCCAGGAGTCCATGGAGGGGTTGAGCGCGGACGCGGCGAGGTCGGCGGCGGCGGCCACGGCCAGCGGCGGGCAGTGCAGATGGGCCGCGCAGTGCGGGTCGGAGGGGTCGGCGGCGCCCTGGGCGGCCGCGCGTACGACGTCGTAGAGGGCGTCCTGGGCGCCGACACCGGCGTCCGGCAGGACCGGGCTGATCAGCGCCCGGGTGCGGGCGGCCACCTCGTCCGGTCCGCCGTGCGGCAGCGGGCCGCCGCGGGCGGCGGCGCCGTCGGCGAGCGCGTCGAGCGCGACGGAGGTCAGGGCGCGCAGGGTGCGGGCGTCGCCGGGGCCGGCGGCGACGGCGGTGGCGTCCCGGTCCGCGAGGTCGTGCGGACGGTCGGCGGGGTTCGGGTGAGAGCTCACGCGGCACGCTCCACATCGGCCAGGGCGTCGGACAGGCGGTTCAGTACGGAGTCGGCCTGCTCGTCGCTGAGGACGAGCGGCGGCAGCAGGCGCAGCACGCTGTCGCGTCGGCCGCCGAGTTCGAGCATCAGGCCGCGGGCCAGGCAGGCGGCGCGGAGCCGGGAGGCGAACTCGGGGGCGGCGGGCAGCGAGCCGAGCGCGTCGGGTTCCCCTTCGGGGTCGACGAGTTCGACGCCGATCATCAGGCCGCGGCCGCGTACCTCGCCGATGTGCCGGTGTTCACGGGCCAGTTCGCGCAGTCCGGCGCGGATCGTCGAGCCCAGCTTGGCGGCGCGTTCGGGCAGTTGCTCCTCGGCGACGGTCCGGAGGGTGATCTCACCGGCGACCATGGCCAGGGTGTTGCCGCGGAAGGTGCCGGTGTGGTCGCCGGGCCGCCAGGTGTCCAGGGCCGGGTCGTAGGCGATGAGCGCGAGCGGCAGTCCGCCGCCGACGGCCTTGGAGGTCACCAGGATGTCCGGGGTGACGCCGGCCCTCTCGCAGGCCCAGTAGTCGCCGGTGCGGCCGATGCCGGTCTGCACCTCGTCGATGATGAGCAGGACGTTGTTCTCCGCGGTGACGCGGCGGATCTCCCGCAGCCAGGAGTCCGGGCCCTCGACGACGCCGCCCTCGCCCTGCACGACCTCCAGGATCACCGCGGCCGGGGTGCCCACACCGCTGGAGGGGTCGGTGAGGTAGTTCTCCAGCAGGCGGGCGGAGAGGCGTCCGCCCTCCTCTGCGCCGAGGCCGAACGGGCAGCGGTAGCCGTAGGGGTAGGGCAGCCGGGTGACGGGCTGGGCGTCGGCGGGGCCGGTTCCGGCCGAGCCGCCGCGCATGCGGGAGGGGCCGGAGAGGGCGGCGGCGCCCAGGGTCATGCCGTGGTAGGCGCCGGTGAAGGAGACGATGCCGGTGCGTCCCGTGGCGTCCCGGGCGAGCTTGACCGCCGCCTCCACCGCGTCGGTGCCTGCGGGGCTGCAGAAGTGCAGTTTGGCGCGGTCCCGCAGATCGCCGGGGAGCCGGACGAGCAACTCCGTGGTGAAGGCGTCCTTCTGCGGGGTGATCATGTCGAGGGTGTGCAGGGGCGCGCCGGAGTCCAGGGCCGCGCGCAGGGCCTCGGTGACGGCCGGGTGGTTGTGGCCGAGGGCCAGGGTGCCGGCGCCGGAGAGGCAGTCGAGATAGGTCCGGCCATCGGCTCCGGTGACCTCCGCGCCGAGCGCCGCCACCGGGGCGACCGGCAGCGTCCTGGCGTAGGTACGAGCGGCGGACTCGCGCCGCTCCTGGCGGTCGAGGAGTTGAGCACGCAGCATGGTTGCGGTGGCCCTTCGAAGGTGACGGAACGGAGGCGTTCGGGGCGGGCGGGTGCGGCGAACCACACGTTCGGGGGAATCGCCCGGCGACGCACTTAGGTTAGCCTAACCTCTGCGGAGTGCAACGCCAGCCCTCTCGTTCCGTCGCCCGGGCTCGGGCCGACGCGCCGCCACCGGGCGGGGTGAACTCCGCCCCGCGGCGCCCCCGCTGACCCGAACGCACGGTGCCCGGCGGCAGCGACCGCTGACGCCGGGCACCGTACGGTGAGCAACGAGACCACCTCAGGCCAGGGCACGCTCCCTGCTCAGCGGGACGACCAACGGCGCCCCGATCTCCTCGTCGTACCGCACCAGGGCGCGCAGCCCGAACGCCTCGGCGAGCAGTTCCTCGGTGAGCACCTCGACCGGGGGGCCCTGGGCGACGACGCGGCCGTCCTTCATGGCGACCAGGTGGTCCGCGTACCGCGCGGCGAGCGAGAGGTCGTGCAGAACGAGGACGACCGTGCGGCCGGTGTCCCGGTGCAGTTCGCGCACCAGGTCGAGCACCTCCACCTGGTGCGCCAGGTCGAGGTGGTTGGTGGGCTCGTCGAGCAGCAGGATCTCGGTCTCCTGCGCGAGCGCCATGGCGATCCAGGCGCGCTGCCGCTGGCCACCGGAGAGTTCGTCGAGCGTGCGCTCGGCCAACTCGTAGGTGCCGGTGCTGCGCAGCGCCCGCGCGACGGCCTCCTCGTCGTCGGAGGACCAGCGCCGGTACCAGGTCTGGTGCGGGTGCCTGCCCCTGGCCACGAGGTCCGCGACGCTCAGCCCCTCGGGTGCCACCGGGGACTGCGGCAGCAGCCCCACCCGCTCGGCGACCCGCTTGGTCGGCATGGTGTGCACGGGCTCGCCGTCCAGCAGCACCCGGCCGGACAGCGGCTTCATCAGCCGGCCGAAGGAACGCAACAGGGTCGACTTCCCGCAGCCGTTGGGGCCGATGACGGCGGTCACCGTGCCGTCCTCGATCTCCAGGTCGAGGTCGTGCACCACGGTGCGGTCTCCGTACGCCAGGCTCAGCCGCTCGGCGCGCAGCCGCGCGGCGGGGCGTCCGGCGTGCTCCGCCTCGCGTCCCCGGGCGCCGGCCGGCGCGCCGTCCCGTACGTCGTCGTGGTCGAGGGTGTGTGTCATGAGGTACGACCCCTTCCGCTCCGGATGAGCAGGTACAGCAGATAGGGAGCGCCGAGCGCGGCGGTGAGCACCCCGACCGGCAGTTCGACGTCGCTGACGACGCTTCGGGCGAGTACGTCCGCCCAGACGGTGACCGCCCCGCCCAGCAGGGCGGAGCCGAGCAGCGGCGGGGTGCCGCAGCGCAGCAGGCGCAGCGCCAGCTGCGGGCACGCCAGTGCCACGAAGGCGATGGGGCCGGCGACGGCGGTGGCCGTCGCGGTCAGCAGCACCGCGGTGACCAGCAGCACGGCCCGGGAGGCGGTCATCCGCACGCCCAGGCCGCGCGCGGTGTCCTCGTCGAAGGCGAGCGCGCCCAGCTGGAAGGAGAGCCCGAGGGCGAGCGGCAGCAGCACCAGCAGGGCGAGCGCGGCGGGCCGGACCAGCTCCCAGTTGGCGCCGTTGAGGCTGCCGTTGAGCCAGATCAGCGCGCGTCCGGCGTCCACGATGTTCGCCTTCACCAGCATCCAGGACAGCGCGCTGCCGAGTACGGCGTTGACGCCGACGCCGACCAGCAGGACCCGGAAGCCGCTGAGCCCCCGCCGTACGGCGAGCACGAAGATGACCACGGCGGTGACCAGTCCGCCGGCGACGGCGGCCAACGGGATGCCGACGTCGGCCAGGACGCCGCTGAGGCCGCCGTAGGCGCCGGCTCCGACGATGACGGCAACCGCGCCCACGCCGGCGCCGGTGGTGATGCCCAGGATGTCCGGACTCGCCAGCGGGTTGCGGGCGATGTTCTGGAAGATGGCGCCGGCCAGCGCCAGCGAGGCGCCGACCAGGACGCCCACCAGGGAGCGAGGCAGCCGCATCTCCATGATGACAAGGCGGTCGACCCCGTCGCCGCCGCCCAGCAGCACGGCGACGATGTCGGGCACCGGGACCTCGATGTCGCCGCGTCCGACGTTGACCACGACTCCGGCGAACACGGCGGCCGCGATGACCAGCGGGACCAGTGCCGCTCGGGGCCGCCAGACCATGGAGACCGGACCGAACCGCAGCGGCCGCCGTCCGGGCACCACCGGGAGTCCGGTCTCCGATGGCGGGGTTGTTTCCTGCACGGGTGGGGTTCGGGTGGTGCTCACAGCCTCACCGGCTTCCTGCGGCGAACGAGGTAGATGAAGACCGGGCCGCCGATGAGCGCCAGCATGATGCCGACCTCCAACTCCCCGGGGCGGGCGACAAGCCGGCCCAGAGTGTCGGCGGCCAGCGTCAGGGCGCCGCCCAGCAGTGCGGCGTAGGCGAGGATCCAGCGGTAGTCGGGGCCGGTGAAGTAGCGCGCGACGTGGGTGGCGACCAGTCCGACAAAGCCGATCGGCCCGCACACCGCGACGGCGGTGCCGGTCAGCAGGGTGATCGCGACCATGCCGACGGCGCGGGTGGTGCCGAGGTTGACGCCGAGCGTGCGGGCCACGTCCTCACCCAGCGACAGCGCGTTCAGACCGGGCGCGTTGGCCGCCGCCAGCACCAGGCCGAGCAGGACGAACGGCAGCATCTGCGTCGTGAGTTCGAGCGTCCGGCCGCTGACCGAGCCGACGGTCCAGAACCGGTAGGTGTCCATCGCGGCGCGGTCCATGATGACCATGCCGGCGGTCAGCGCGGTGAACAGGGCGTGGGTGGCGGCGCCTGCCAGCGCCAGGGTGACGGGCGTGGCCCCGCCCCGGGCGAGGGTGCCGACGAGATAGACCAGGGCGCTGGCCACCGCCGCGCCGAGGAAGCCGAACCAGATGTAGCCGTACAGGCTGGTGACGCCGAGTACGAAGATGGAGCCGACCACGCACATGCCGGCTCCGGCGCTGATGCCGAGCACCACCGGGTCGGCGATGGGGTTGCGGGTGTGTCCCTGCATCAGCGCGCCGGCGACGCCGAGCGCGACGCCGGCCACCAGGGCGAGTACGGTCCGGGGCACCCGTAGGCGCCGGACGATGATGTCGCCGTCCTCCCCGGTGGGGGTCCACAGGCCGTGCCAGACCTGGGAGGGAGTCAGCGGGTTGGCGCCCAGCGCGAGGCTCAGCAGGAGCGTCAGCGCGAGCAGTGCCAGCAGTGCGGCCAGTCCGCCCCACAGTCTGCGGGTCCGGTTTGGCGCGATCTGCCGCTTCGCCCGTTTTGCGGGCGGCGCAGATAGCGCTTCGATCACGATGTTCCTCCGCGGCGCCATAGGTTAGGTTAGGCCAGCCTAAGCTTAGGCCGCGCAATCCCGTAAGAAAGGGGACCCTCATATGAGAGCCCGTTGGCTCACCCGTCTCGGCCGGACCGTCGGCGCCGCAGCCGCCACGGCGGCCGTGCTCGCCACCGCCGCGTGCGGCGGAGGCTCGGACAAGGATACGGACACCGACGGCGGCAAGTCCCCTGGCGACAAGAACGCGAGCGGCTCGGCCTTCCCGCGCACGGTCGACCACGCGATGGGCAAGACCGAGATCAAGGAACAGCCCAAGCGGGTCGTCGCCCTGGACATGACGTTCGTGGACGCCGCGCTGGCCCTCGAGGCCGAGGTCGTCGGCTACACCACCTTCGCCAGCCCCGACGAGAAGCTGCCCGCCTACTTCGGCGACGACGCGAAGAAGTACGGCGGCGAGGCCGTGCCGGTCGGTCTGCTGGAGGAGCCCAAGCTCGAGCAGATCATCAAGCTCAAGCCGGACCTGATCCTCTCCGCCAAGGTCCGCCACGAGAAGCTGTACTCCCAGCTCAACGAGATCGCCCCGACCGTCTTCACCGAGACGACCGGCGCGACCTGGAAGGAGAACCTGGAGCTGGTCGGCACGGCACTCGGCAAGGAGGACCTGGCCAAGGAGAAGGTCGAGGCCTTCGAGAAGCGCGCCAAGGCCATCGGCGACAGCGTCCGCAAGGAGCGCGGCGGCAACCCGACCGTCTCCGTCGTGCGGTTCGTCGACGGCCCGACGCGGCTGTACAAGGAGGACACCTACATCGGTGTCATCGTGAACGACCTCGGCTTCGACAAGCCGAAGGACGCGCGCGGCGAGGGCTTCAACGCCGACATCTCCGAGGAGGAGATCCGGAAGGTCGACGCGGACGACATCTTTGTCACCGCCTACCCCGACCCGGAGGGCGCCTCGGAGAAGAGCAAGCAGAAGTACCAGGCCAACCCGCTGTGGAAGAAGCTGGACGGCAAGGTGCACGACGTGGACGACGTGACCTGGATGCTCGCGGTCGGCCTGTACGGCGCCGAGTCGGTGCTGGACGACGTGGCCAAGACCTACAAGGTCGACGCGGCCCGCGGCTGACGCCCCTTCACGCGCCCACCGGTGCCCGGCCCCACGGCCGGCGCCGGTGGGCGCGCGCGTGCGGGCCGCGCGGGATGCCGGCCGCGCTTCAGCCGCGACCCGCCCGCGGGCAGCCGGCGCACAGCCGGTCCGGGGTGAGCGTGTAGTACAGACAGCAGCTCGCCCGGACGCGGGCCGGGTCGGCGGACGCCTCGCACGCCCCGCTCTCGCCGGCCGCCGTGACGCCGGCAGGCGTGTCGGCAGGCGTGTCGGCAGGCGCCTCGGCGGGCGGGAGCCGGTAGCCGGCGGCACCCGCGTACGGCGGGGTGTCGCCGGGGAGCAGCGAGTTCGCCGCCCGGGCGCCGGCGGGGCGGTCCCCCAGCAGCCCGCCCAGATGCGCCAGCCCCTCGGCCAACTCGTCGGTGGCCAGCGCCCACAGCCCGCGCGGGCCGCGTCGCAGCAGCGGGCCGAACGCCTCCAGTACCGGACCGAGGTGGTCGCGCACGGCGGCTCGCAGCTCCTGGCGCAGCGCCGCCTCGTCGGCCACCACCCGCACCCCCGGCAGGTGTTCGGCCGGGTCGCCCGGCAGGCACGTCACACTCTCGGGGGCGACCGTGACCACCAGGGCGTCGAGGTCGAAGGCGAAGGCGTCGGGCGACAGGCGCGGTACGCGCCGCTGCAGATACCAGGGGCCGCTCATCGTGAGACAGGCCACAAAGGCGTACTGATGGAGCGCCTCGGCGGCGGCGACGTCCTGCCGCGGGTGGCGGCCGAAGGTCGCGGCGAGCCGTTCGGCGACGCGTTCGACAAGCGCGCCCGGCACCTCGGGCCGTTCGACGAGTCCTCGGGCGGTGAGCGTGCCGGGCGTGGGTCCGCCGGTGGTGGTCCGCAGTATCAGCGGCGGGAACAGCTCGGCCAGCGGTTCGTACATCCGCGCGAGCAGCGCGGTGTGAGTGAGCGGCCGGCCGGGATCGGCCGCCGTCACCGTGGCGTGGGATACGGCGGACACGGGAACCTCAGGGGGTGGGATGACAGGCAAGGCTAACCTTAGGCACTTCCGGCTCTGTGCAACAGACCACCGGTTCGGCGGTGTCGCCCCGTGACCGAATCCGTTCACACGCGTTGTCCACTGTGTGACCTCCCTCAGCACACCGCAGAACCCGGCCCGGCGCCGCCACCGCCAGCCGGCGGACGGGCCGGAGCGCGAAGAAACGGTTCACCGGATCGCGTCCACCCCGATCTACACGGCTCTCGCCCGGCAGTGGGCCGCCGAGCGCCGGGCCGTGCCCGGCGACGTGGACGACGAGTGGTCCTCGCTTGTCGACTACGCCACCTGGCGCCGCCGGCAGCCCCTCCCCCGCTCGGGCCTGGCACCCTGACCCAGGGGCCGACCGCCACTCCACACCGTGTGTTCAACCGATGTTTTCCGGCCGCCTCTTGGCCGCGCTGGCCGGTAACCACCCTGTTCACAGGCGAAGTTGACGACCGTCACCTAGCCTGGGCCCGTTGTGCCTGCTGACCGCAGTGAAACGAGGGGCTCTGGATGACAGGCTTGCGGGTGTCGATGGACATCGGAGGCACCTTCACCGACGTCGTCGTCTACGACGAGCGGACGGGACGCTACCGGGCGGGCAAGGCGTCCACCACTCCGCACGACCTGACCGAGGGGGTGATGACCGCCCTCACCTCGGTGCTGGCCGGTTCCGACGGCCCACCGGCCTCCCCCGCCGACATCACCTTCCTGGTGCACGGCACCACGCAGGGACTCAACGCCTTCCTCCAGCGGCGCGGCGTACGGGTGCTGCTGCTCGCCGGCCAGGACGCCGCCGACACCTACCACATCGCCCGCGGCCCCCGGACCCGGCTGTACGACCTGCACTACCGCAAGCCGGAACCGCTGGTCCCGCTGCGGGACATCGTCCCCGTCGGCGGACGTCTGGACGCGGCCGGCCGGGAGATCGAACCGCTGGACGAGGACGCGGTCCGCGAGGCCGCCCGCCGCTACCGCGCGGAGGGCTTCGAGGCGATCGCCGTCGGGCTGCTGTTCAGCCACGCCAACCCGGCGCACGAACTGCGGGCCGCCGAGATCCTGCGCGCCGAGCTGGCCGACCTCGGCGAGGACGTGACGATCTCGCTCTCCCACCAGGCCGCCAACGAGTGGCGCGAGTACGAACGCACCTCCTCCGCCGTGCTGGAGGCCTACATCGGCCCCGTGGTGCGGCGCTACCTGACCTCGCTGACCGGTGTACTGGCCGACCACCGGGTGGCCGTGCCGCTGCACGTGATGCAGTCCTCCGGGGGTGTCATCACCGCCGAGACCGCCCGTCACCGACCGCTCCAGACACTGCTGTCCGGGCCCGTCGGCGGCACCATGGGCGGGGTCGCGCTCGCCCGCGCGCTCGGCCGCCGCAACCTCGTCTGCGTGGACATGGGCGGCACCTCCTTCGACGTCTCCCTCGTCGTGGACGGCCGGCCGGACGTCACCTCCGAGGCCCGGCTGGAGGGCCTGCCCGTCCTGATGAGCGTGGTCGACATCCACACCATCGGCGCCGGCGGCGGCTCGATCGCCTGGGAGGAGGCCGGCGGGCTGCGCGTGGGCCCCGGCTCGGCCGGCGCCGCGCCCGGGCCCGCCTGCTACGGCAGGGGCGGCACCGAGCCGACGGTCACCGACGCCAACCTGCTGCTCGGCCGGATCGACGAACGCGGCTTCGCGGGAGGCGAGTTCGACCTCGACGCGGCCGCCGCCGAGCAGGCGCTGGCCGCGCTCGGCAAGCGGCTCGGGCTGGACGCGGTGGGGATGGCCGAGGGCGTCTGCGAGGTCGCCAACGCCAAGATGGCGCAGGCGATCCGCACGATCACCGTGGCACGCGGCATCGAACCGCGCGAGTTCACCCTGGTCGCCTTCGGCGGCGCGGGCCCCATGCACAGCGTCTTCCTTGCCCGGGAGCTCGGCATACCCGAGGTGGTCGTGCCGCGCTTCCCCGGCGCGTTCTCCGCCTGGGGGATGCTGGAGACCGAGATCCGCACGGACTTCGCCGAGCCCTTCTTCCGGCTCGACGCCGACGTGGACCCACGGGAGATGGCCGACCGGCTGTCGACCGCCGCCCGCGGCGCGCTGGACGCCCTGGACAGCGAGGGTGTGCCCGAGGACCGGCGGCGCTCCGAGTGCGCGGTCGACATCCGCTACGCCGCGCAGGAGTACACCCTGACCGTCCCGCTGACCGGTCCGGACGAGCCGCTGCTCCCCGACTTCCCGGAGATCATCGCCGAGCGGTTCGCCCGTCAGCACCACACCCGCTACGGGCACTCCAACAAGGGCGCGCCGCTGGAGTTCGTGGCGCTGCGCGTCACCGCGCTCGGCGCGCTCGACGCGGCGCCCGCGGAGACCGTTCCCGAGGCGGAGGCGGACTTCCCGCACCGCACCCGCGGCGTGGTGTTCGACGGCGTCGAGCACCCGGCGCTGATCGTCGACCGCGGGACGCTGCGCCGCGGACACGAGTTCAGCGGCCCCGCGATCGTCCAGGAGCCGACCGCCACCACCGTGGTACCGCCCGGCTACCGGGTGGGGCTGGACGCCGGGGGTTCGCTTGTCATACGCGAGGAGGCCAAGTGAGCACGGCGACAACCGTCGACCCGGTCACCGTGGAGATCATCCGCAACGCGGTGATCTCGGCGGCGGAGGACATGAACGCGACCCTGATGCGTTCGGCGTACACCCCGATCATCTACGAGTGCGGCGACTGCGTCGTGGCGCTGCTGGACGACGAGCACCAGGTGCTCGGACAGTCGGCCGGGCTGCCCATCTTCCTCGGCAACCTGGAGAGCTGCACCAAGGCGACCGAGGAGCGGTTCGGCAGGGACGCCTGGCGCCCCGGTGACGTGTGGATCCTCAACGACAGCTATCTCGGCGGGACCCACCTCAACGACGTCACGATCTTCGGCCCGGTCTTCACCGGCGACGAACTCGCCGGCTTCACCGCCACCCGCGCGCACTGGATCGACGTCGGCTCCAAGGACCCCGGCGGGTCCATGGACTCGGTGAACATCTTCCAGGAGGGCCTGCGGATGGGGCCCCAGAAGCTCGTCGAGGGCGGGGTGCCGGTGCCCGGCATCACCGACACCATCGCCGGCAACGTGCGCTTCCCGTACCCCACCACCGGCGACATGAACGCCATGATCGCCACCATCCGCATGGGGCAGACCCGGCTCGCGGAGCTGGTCGAGCGCTTCGGCCTGGCCACCCTGCGCGCCGCGCGGGACGAGATCTTCCGCCAGACCGAGCAGTTGGAACGGGAGGTCATCGGCGCCGTCCCGGACGGCGTCTACACGGCCGAGGGCTTCCTGGACAACGACGGCATCGACCTCACGACGCCGGTACCGGTGAAACTGCGGATCACGGTCAGCGGCACGGACATCGACTTCGACGTCACCGAGTCCGCCGACCAGACCGTCGGGCCGGTCAACTGCGGTGCCGCGCAGGCCGTCTCCGCCTGCCGGGTCGGCTACAAGCTGCTGGTCAGCCCGGACGTGCCGGGCAACGGCGGATCGTTCCGCCCGCTGACCGTCCAGGTGCGCGAGGGCTCGGTGTTCGGGGCGGTCGCCCCGGCCGCCTGCCAGTGGTACTTCTCGCATCTGGGCCTGCTCATCGACCTCGTCGCCAGGGCGCTGGCGCCGGTGCTGCCCGAACGGGTGGCGGCCGCCAGCCACGGCGACTCGATGATCGTGATGTTCGCCGGCCGGGACCCGCGCACCCACCGCGACTACGTCAGTCTGGAGGCCACGCTGGGCGGTTGGGGGGCCTGGCACGGCTCGGACGGCCAGGACGCCCTCATCAACAACGTCAACGGCTCGCTCAAGGACCTCCCCGTGGAGGTCGTCGAGGCCCGCTTCCCGGTGCGGATCACCGAGTACGGCTTCCGGCCGGACTCGGGCGGCGTGGGCCGCTGGCGCGGCGGCAACGGGGTGGTGCGGGAGTACGAGGTGCTGGCCGACTGCACGGTCTCCCTGTGGTTCGAGCGGTCCGTGACACCCGCCTGGGGGCTGTTCGGCGGCGGCGAGGCGGTCGGGCCGCGGGTGACGATCAACCCGGGCGGGCCGGACGAGCGGCGGCTGCTGAAGTGCAACGGGCTGGCGCTGCGCGCCGGCGACGTGGTCCGGTGCGAGACGGGCGGCGGCGGTGGCTACGGCCCGGCCGACGAGCGCGACCCCGCACTCGTCGAGGCCGACGTGCGGGACCGGCACGTGACGCCCGAGCACGCCCGCCGCGCCTACGGGCGCTGAACGGCGCACCCGGCCGTGCCGTCCGGGACCTGTCCGGTCAGACGGACGGCGCGGCCGGGTCCAGCAGCGCGTAGCAGGCGACGTGCAGCGCCAGCCGCTGCTCGGGGGCGTTGAGGTCGACGCCGTGGGCCCGGATGCGTTCGACGCGGCCCAGTATCGTGTTGCGGTGCACGCCCAGCCGGGCCGCGGCCTGCCCGGTGGAGCCGGCGCAGTCCAGCAGCGCCGCCAGCGTCGCCAGCAGCACGTCGGCCTTCGGGTCGGCGAGCAGGGGCGCCAGTAACGTCCGTGCGGCGGTGGCGAGTTCGGCGACCGGCAGGGCGGCGAGCACGGCACGCGGCCCCAGCCGCCCGTACAGTTCGACGACGCGGCCGCCGCGGCGGCTCGCGGCCGCCGCGGCCAGCTCCGCCTCGGTCACCGAGCGGCGCAGCCCCGCCATGCCCTCGCCCACGTCGCCGACGCCCGCGCTCAGCGGGATCGGGATGCGGGCGGACTCCAGCCGCCTGCCGACCTGTTGGCCCACCTGCTCGGAGGTGAGTCCGGTGCCGGTGAACCAGGTGGCCCAGCCGTGCTGGAGCGGGACCAGCGGCGCGTCGGAGAGGTCGGCCTGCCAGGCGGCGGTGACGCCGGGGGCGGCGGCGTCCAGGTCCTGCGGCTCCCAGCCGGCCGGTCGCAGGTAGACGGCGACCAGTCGGCCGTCGACGGGCCAGCCGGCGTCCCTGGCGATCTCCTCGGGGCTCTGTCCGCCGCCGTGCGGCAGCGTCCCGCGGCCGTCGCCGGCGAGCGCCGCGCCGGGGCGGTGGTCCTCCTCGGCGGGGTGCGGCGAGGGGCGCCCCGTCAGCAGGGCCTCCATCAGCAGGCGGTCGCGGCTGCCCTGGTGGGCGAGGGAGAGCCGGGTGCCGGCGCCGGCGGAGGCGAGCGGGGCGCGGGCCAGCCGCAGGATCGTCTCCACGGTCTCGGCCCAGGCGGGCGAGGGGGTGTTGATGCGGGCGACAAGCGTCGCCCAGGGGCGGCCGTCCGCCGAGGGCACGGGGACCGTCACCCGGTGGTGGTCCTCGGCGGGCCCGGCGAGGTCGCCGCCACCGGCCGCGGCCCGGCCGGCCAGCAGGTGCCCCTCCTTGGTGACCAGGGCCGCGATCACCCCGGGCACCTCGGAGTTGATGACGCCGACGATGCCGCGCAGGCTGAAGCGCTCGCCGAAGAGCACCGCGCAGCGGGCGATCAGCCGTGCCCTGGCCGCCTCGGTGTCGGCGATGGCGACGGCCATCTCCAGGGCGATGCCGGCCGGGTCCGGCACGGTGAGCAGCGGCATCCGCAGCCGTTCGGCGAGTTGGGTGGTGGAGCCGCTGACGGGCACGGTGTCGGGGGCGACGACGCAGGCGGCGTTGCGTTCCCACGCGCAGCGCAGCGCGGCCTCCAGCGCCCACACGCCGTGCGCGGCGGCGGGGTGGACCACCATGGCGGTCTGGGGTTCGACGCGGCGCGCCTGGTCGAGGTCGGAGACCAGACCGACTCCGCTGACCGGCCGGTGCAGATGGGAGCCGGCGAAGGCGCGGGCGCCGCTGAGCGGGCCGAAGCGCACGAGTTGGGCCACGGTCAGCTGGCCGCAGGGGCGGTGACGGCTCATCGGGTGGCCCCCTTGCCGGGTGTGTTGCCGGGTGTGTTGCCGGGTGTCGCGTTCCTGTGC
>NZ_WMLF01000940.1 GCF_014156695.1 Streptomyces durbertensis
GTTGGAGACACCGTGGCGTGAGGGCTCGGGGGCGGTGCTTGAGGGGGCGCGGCGGATGATCGCGATGGGGCCGCCGTATGTGGAGGAGGCGGTCGAGCGCCTTGCGCTCGTGTTCGGGGCGAACTACCGCCTCGGTTGTGACGTGCGTGTCGAGGCGGCGCGGTTGCGCGCCTCGGCGGGGCCGGCGTACGTGCCCGGGGCGGCGGGTGCGCTGCGTGGTGTGATCAGCGAGTACCGGGGGTACGTGGAGGTCTCGGACAACATCGACGGGGCGTACGCGTTGGCGCGGCTCGGGCCGGAGTACGTCGCGGAGGGCTGCTGGGAGCTGAGGCGTCACGCGGCTTCGACGTTCGAGGGGACGCACGACTGGGACCGGGCGCACGCGGTGCGGTGTCTGGCGGAGCTGCGGGGGCCGGGGGTGATGCCGTCGTTGCCCGTGGAGGGCCCGGGTCTCGCGGCTCACGGGGTGAGCCGGGGGGTGGTGGAG
>NZ_WMLF01000941.1 GCF_014156695.1 Streptomyces durbertensis
GAACGGGAGCGCGGTCGGGTCTGGGGGGTCGAGGAGTCTCTGATGGTGGCGTCGCCGCCGGGGGACGTGTACGGGTTGCTGGCTGATGTGCGGCGGATGCGGGAGTGGAGCCCGGAGGTGTTCTGGGTGTGGCGGCGGGGGCGCCGCTTTGTGGGCTTCAACCGAAAGGCGTTCTTCGTCTGGTTCACCAGCTGTCGGATCACTGTCGCCGAGCCTGCCCGGCACTTCGCGTTCGACGTGACGGCCTTCGGGCTGCCGATCGCCCGCTGGGGCTACCGGCTTGAGGACGCGGAGGGCGGCGGCACCCTGGTGACGGAGTACTGGGTCGACCACCGTCGGGACCGGCGGCGTGGCCGCGTCGCCGATCTGCTCGGGTTGGTGTTCACCGGGACGCCGCCCGCCCGGCGTGCGGAGATGAACCGGGCGGGGATGCGTACGACTCTGCGGCGGCTGAAGGACGCCTGCGAGCGGAGGGGGTAGGGG
>NZ_WMLF01000942.1 GCF_014156695.1 Streptomyces durbertensis
TCGCGATGATCTTCCAGGACGCGCTGTCGTCGCTGAACCCGGTGCTGAGCGTCGGGTACCAGCTCGGTGAGATGTTCCGGGTCCACCAGGGTCTGTCCAGGAAGGACGCCAAGGCCAAGGCCATCGAGCTGATGGACCGGGTTCGCATTCCGGCGGCCAAGGAGCGGGTGAACGACTACCCGCACCAGTTCTCGGGCGGTATGCGGCAGCGCATCATGATCGCGATGGCGCTGGCCCTGGAGCCGGACCTGATCATCGCGGACGAGCCGACGACCGCGCTGGACGTCACGGTGCAGGCCCAGGTCATGGACCTGCTCGCCGAGTTGCAGCGCGAGTACAACATGGGTCTGATCCTGATCACCCACGACCTGGGTGTGGTCGCCGACGTGGCCGACAAGATCGCCGTGATGTACGCGGGCCGCATCGTGGAGACCGCGCCGGTGCACGAGCTGTACAAGCGCCCGGCCCACCCCTACACCA
>NZ_WMLF01000943.1 GCF_014156695.1 Streptomyces durbertensis
GGCCGGAGGTGACGCGCTTCGGGCTGACCGTGGGGCCGGACGGTCCGCGCGCTTGGCTGGACGATCCGGCGGTCTCCTGGTACGTGGGGTGACCCGGGCCCGGGGGCTCCTCGGGCGCGGCAACAGTCCGCCCCGAGGGGCGGCGGCGCGCCGCCGGCTAGGAGCGCCGGAGGATGGGCCGTGGGCGTTACGGTCGGCGGATGGCACGTTCGCGCCTTGTGCTGGCAGTGGTGACCGGGTTGCTTCTGGTGGGGCTGCTGGGGGCTGTGGTTGCCAGGGGCGGGACGCCCTTCGGCGTGGACGCCGCGCTCCACCGGTGGATGCTGGAGCACCGCACTCCGGGCTGGACGGGGGTGCTGACGGAGGTCACCCGGACTGGCTACGTGGTGCTGCCCTATCTGGCGGCCGCGGTGGCGGGCGCCCTCGCGGTGGTCGGGGCGGGGCGGTCGAACGCCCCGGTGAAG
>NZ_WMLF01000944.1 GCF_014156695.1 Streptomyces durbertensis
GGCCGAGGGTGACGGCGGGGCGGAGGCCGGCGGTCATGGCGGCGAGTCTGGCGAGGCGGGCGGGGTCGTCGGCGTCGGTGTGGAGGTCGACGGCGCAGCCGTGTTCGGCGGCGATCTCCAGGATGGTCTCGGTGTAGCCGGCGGGGTCGGGGTCGAGGTCGGGGCAGCCGCCGACGGCGGTGGCGCCCATCTTGACGGCGTCGCGCAGCATGGCGGCGCTGTCGGCGCCGGCGGTGCCGGTGAGGAGGCGGGGGACGGCGGCGGTGGTGAGTTCGGTGAGTCCGCGCAGCGCGCGGCGGGCGGCGAGGACGGCTTCCAGTGCGCGGAGGCCGGTGACGTCGCCGATGCGTACGTGGGTGCGGATGGCGGTGGCGCCGTGGCCGAGTTGCAGCAGCGCGGCCTCGGTGGTGCGGCGCTGGATCTCGGCGGGGTCGGTGGAGGGGCTGTCTCTTATACA
>NZ_WMLF01000945.1 GCF_014156695.1 Streptomyces durbertensis
GGGACAGCACGCTGAACAGCAGGTGGAGGAAGGTCTGGATGCCGACAAGCGTGCCGACTATGGCCAGCGGGCCGCGGCGACGGTCGCCGCCGAACCAGGCGAGTGCCGCCGTGCCGACCGCCGCGGGGAGGAGGACGGCCGGCGGCACCGCGTGCCCGGACACCGTGCCGTGGCCGGCTGCCGCCAGCACGGCGCACACCGCTCCGAACAGCCCCGCGCGCACGGCGCGCAGCCCGCGCGGCGGTTGCTCCGCGGGGGGCGTCGGGGCGGTCTCGGAGGACCGTCGGGCGGTGGGTGTCATGGTCGCCGCATCATGGCACGGCGTGTCGCCGCGAGTCCCCTAAGGGGACCTTATCCCCGCAGGTCTTGTCGGTTTCCGAGTGGATCTGAACGCCGTCGGCACTCGTCCCGTACTCCCCTGGTCGCCTCCCGCCCCAGGCGCCTCTCCCGC
>NZ_WMLF01000946.1 GCF_014156695.1 Streptomyces durbertensis
TCGCGGCCACGTCGGCCGGCGGGTAGATGGTCGGGTCGGTACGGATCGCCTCATCCACCAGCGGGGTCGCGGTCGGCACCGGGTTGGCGTAGTGGATGAAGTTGGTGTTGGCCGCGGCAACCTTCGGCTGCAGCAGGTAATTGATGAAGGCGTAAGCGGCCTCCGGATGCTTGGCGTCCTTCGGGATCGCCAGCATGTCGAACCACTGCGGGGCGCCTTCCTTCGGGATCGAATAGGCCACGTGCACGCCATTGCTGGCTTCCTCGGCGCGGTCGCGGGCCTGGATGATGTCACCCGACCAGCCGACCACCAGGCAGGTGCCGCCATTGGCCAGCGAACCCACGTACTGCGAGGAGTGGAAATTCTGCACGTACGGTCGGATCGACTTCAGCAGGTCGGCCGCCTTCTGCAGCTCGGCCGGGTCACCGCTGTGCGGGTCCAGGCCCAGGT
>NZ_WMLF01000947.1 GCF_014156695.1 Streptomyces durbertensis
GCGTTGGTCCGGGTGCTGGGGCTCGGAGTGTGCGGGGTGCCGTGGGCGGGTGCGGCGCTCGCGGCGGAGGGGCGGGTCTCCGAGGAACTGCTGGCACGGTGGTGGCAGCTCGCGGCCTGGCTGCCGACCGGGCCCGAGGGGGGATCGGACGCTGCGCGGGCGGCGTGGCGGGCGGCTCTCGCCGAGCGGACACGGCTGACGCCGTATCTGGACACGCACCGGGAGCTGGCCGCGAGCGACGGCACGCCGGTGGCGCGCCCGGTGTGGTGGAGTTCTCCCGGCGACCGGGTGTCGCGGGAGTGCGAGGACGTGTTTGTGGTGGGCGACGCGTTCCTGGTGGCTCCGGTGCTTGAGCCGGGCTGCGGGGAGCGGCGGCTTCGGCTGCCGCACGGATGGTGGTACGACGTGACGACGGGCGCGGCGCATCTCGGGCCGGGACGTGTGGTGG
>NZ_WMLF01000948.1 GCF_014156695.1 Streptomyces durbertensis
GCGTGGGGGCGGTGCTGGACGCGTTCACTGACGTGCCTCCTCGGGGGTGTCGCCATTCTCGTTCGTCCCCGGTTTGTGCGGTTCGCCGCCTGTGGCGACGGGGCCGCCGTCCGCTGCGACGGGGCCGTGGTCGGCGGCCGGTGCCTGGTGTCCGGCCTCGGCGGCGGCGCGCTCGCCCTGCCGCGCGCCGTGGGTGAAGCCGCCGATGCGGCGGCGCAGTTCCTCGGCCCGCTCGCTGCCGGAGCGGGCGGCGGGTACGGCACCGGTCGGCGCGGCGACGGGGGTGATGTTCGGTGTCCGCTTGGGCAGGCCCTTGTCGGTCAGTCTGCGCGGGGCGGGTGTGCCGTCCTCGTCAGGGGCGCCGTCCTGGCCGGGCGTGTCGTCCTGGTCGGGCGTGTCGTGGGCGGGGTCGGCCTGGCCGGTCGGATCCGGGGCCGGGCCGGGGG
>NZ_WMLF01000949.1 GCF_014156695.1 Streptomyces durbertensis
GTGGCGACGCTCCCCACGCTCGCCCAGCTCACCACCGCCGAGCAGCGCTGGGCCGACCGCGAGGAGGACATCACCACCGTCAGCGGCGATCCCTTCGAGGTCGGGCAGGTCTTCGCCGGACGCTGGTTCGACCGGCTGGTCAGCCGTGCGGACGCCGACCGGCTCTTCGAGCAGTACCCGCGCATCCCGCACCGCATCGACGGCGAGCTGCTGCGCTACGCGGCCCGGTTCGGCCTGCTCGCCCACAAGGACGACCAGATCGACGAGAACGACCGCTACGCCATCCGGGCCGGTTTCTGGCGGCAGATCGGCGACCGCACCGGGCGGGAGCACCCCCCGCCCGCCGACTGAGCCCGGAAGAGTCGAGTGAGCCCGGAAGAGTCGAGTGAGTCCGGGTGGGCCGGGTGAGCCCGGGTGACGGGTGCGCGGCGGCGGGCGCGTACCC
>NZ_WMLF01000095.1 GCF_014156695.1 Streptomyces durbertensis
TCTCCCGGCCCCCGGCACGGCGAAGGAGCCAGCCATGAGACTCAGCGACGAACTCCCCCAGGACCACCGCCTCGCCACCGTCTACCGCTACGGCGCCGCCCTCGGAGGTGTGCTGCTGCTCGCCTTCGGCGTCCTCGGCTTCCTCGACCGGCTGGCGTTCTTCGACACCACCGGCCAGCAGGTCGCGGGGCTGTCCAGCAACGGACTGCTCAGCCTGGTGTCCGTGGTCGTCGGAATCACTCTGATGGCGGGCGCGGTAATCGGCGGAAACGTCGCCTCCACGCTGAACATGGTCGTGGGCGGACTGTTCATTCTCAGCGGTTTTGCCGGCCTCGCCGTGCTCGACAGCGGCGCAAACCTCCTCGCCTTCCGGATGCCCAACGTCATCTTCGCTTTTACGGTGGGGCTGTTGATCCTGACATTCGGGATGTACGGCAGGGTGAGCGGAGGACTACCTCACGACAATCCGTACTGGCGGGCCCGGCACCCTGACCAAGCCGCCCGCGAAGCCGTCACCGGCCCATCCGTGACGGCGCTCCCCTCCGTCGGACCGACCGACCCCTCCCCGCCGGAGGCCCGACGCTCACCCGACTCCTTCCCGCGAAGGCCCGGTTGACCGAGAAAACCGCGCCCAGCCAGGAGAACCCCGGCCGTACCGCATCCGCGGACGCGTCGGGAACCGAACAACGGACATCCACGCCCCGCCACCACTCGGGGCCCTCTCGAAGGGATTTCCGATGAGGAACATGCGCACTCTCGTGGCCACCATGGCCGCGGCCGGCACCTGCTCGCTCGCCCTGACCGTCGCCCCCCAGGCCGCCGCGGCCGAGGACGACATGGCCTGGGTCTCCGTCTTCCACGGCGTCCCCGGCCTGACCGTCGACGTCTACGCCAACGGCGACGAGCTGCTGCCGGACTTCGAGCCCGGCACGCTGACCGACCCGCAGGAGATGGCGGCCGGCAGCTACGACATCAAGGTCTTCGCCGCCGGCGACGACCCCGACAGCGACGACCCGGCCATCGAGAAGAAGATCGACGTGCCGGCCGGAGCCAACGCCACCGTCGCCGCCCACCTCGACGCCGAAGGTCAGCCGCAGCTGACCGCGTTCGTCAACGACGTCTCCGACCTCGACGCCGGCAAGTCGCGGCTCACCGTCCGGCACGTCGCCGCCGCCCCGGCGGTCGACGTACGGGCCGGCGGCCAGCCCGTCTTCGAGGGCCTGACCAACCCGAACGAGGACACCGCCGAGGTCGACGCCGGAACCGTCAGCGCCGACGTGGTGCTGGCCGGTACCGACGATGTCGCCATCGGCCCGGCCGACCTCGACCTCAAGGAGGGAACGACCAACATCGTGTACGCCTGGGGCAGCGCCGAGGACGAGAACCTCGCCCTGAAGGTGCAGACCCTGGACGGCATGCACAGCGACCCGGCCTCCGTGCCGGCCGGTGGCAACGGTGCGGCCGCCGGCGCCAACTCCACGGACGCATGGCTGGCGTGGAGCGCCGCCGGAGCGATCGCCCTCGCGGGCGGCGTCCTGGTGCTGCGCCGCCGCGCCGGACAGCAGGGCTGACGGACCGCACCCCTCGGTGAACCGCGACTCCCCGGGCCGTGCCCGAGAACGGCCCGGGGGGTGGCCGCCCGGACCGCCCGTCCCGGTAGCGGCCGGGCGGCCACCCACCGCCGGGGCCGTCGTCACGACGACGGCCCCGGCACCGTGCCCGCACACAGCCGTGTCCGAGCACCCCGCGGTGCCCGCAGACCGCCGTGTCCGACGACACCGCCGTGTCCGACGACACCGCCGATCCCGGCCCGGGAGGCGACCGATGACCCGGACGACACACCCGCGACGGCTCCCCGCCGTCCTGCTGCTGGCGCTCGCGCTCGCGGTGCTCCTCAACGTGGCGGCGGGCGGCGGAGGTTCGGCCGGCCCCGAGGAGTTCGGGGGATCCACCGCCGCCCGGGCCGCGGCGGAGGCGCCGCCCCCGGCGGCGACCTCGCCCAAGGCGGAATCCGACACCGCCGGTGCGCCCGGCGCACCCGAGGCCGCGAGACCCGACCCGCCCGAACGTCTCCGGATCGACCGGGTCGGGCTGGACGCGCCCGTCGTCCCGACCGGGGTCGACGAGGACGGGGCCGCCGAGGTGCCGGACGACCCGGCACGCGCCGGCTGGTACCGCTTCGGCCCGGCCCCCGGCGCCGAGCGCGGCTCCGCCGTCCTCCTCGGCCACGTCGACTCACGCACCGGTGAACTCGGCGCGCTCGTGGCGCTCTACGAGGTGCGTGCGGGGGACGAGGTGACCGTCGAGCGGCGCCACGGCACGCCCGCCCGCTTCGAGGTGAGCGCCCGCCGCGTGGTGCCGAAGGACGACCTGCCGAAGGAGACGTTCGCCCGTGCCGGGCCGCACGTCCTCACACTCATCACCTGCGCGCCGCCCTACGACCCCGGGCGCGGCGGCTACCAGAACAACGTCATCGTCACGGCCGTGCCGGTGAGTCGGGACTGACCCGGCGGGCGGCGGCCGCCGGGGCCGGCGCCGGACGGGCGGAAGGAGGCGGGGGTGCCCCACATCGACGGTGGACGACTCACCGAGCTGGCGCTGGCACACACACCGGCCGTGGGCGTCGAAGCCGCCCACCTCGCGCACTGCGCGCGCTGCCGGACCGAACTGGCGGCGACGCGCCGGGTGGTGCGCGCGGTCCGCGGCGCGACGCGGAGCGACCGGGCGGGGTACCCGCACCGCTGCCGGCCTCCCGCGCGGCTGTGGCGGGCCATCGAGGCGGCGGTGCGCGAAGCCGCCCCGCAGGACGCCCGGCAGGACGTCCCGGGGAACGCCCCGCGTGACGCCCCGGCCGAGCCTCCCGGGCCGGGAGCGCCCGGCGGACCGGCCGCGCCGGACCCCTCCGACCGGCCCGCCGAGCCGGACTGACGCACTCGCTCCTGCCGACGGCGCGACGGGGCCGGACGGCCACTCTTTTGAGTGAGTCGACAGCGCCGTCGTCGGCCGTTGAACTCAGACTCTCCTCTCGCGTCGGTTGAACGCCCGGACGGGAACCTGGTTTTAGAGGTAGAAATGTGCACTCGTGGGGTCAGCGCGATGTGCGCAACTGTGTCCTGTGGTTGGGAGTGGGCAGGTGAGTCAGCCGGAAACGCAGCCCGAGGGTGCCGGCCGCGACCGTCGAGGGGAGTTGCTGGGCCATGCCTTCCCCTTGGGCGACTGGGGGGAACCGGCGGAGCGGCTGGACGAGCTGTACCAGTGGGTCGAGCAACGCGCGGTGGCGATGGTCGACTGGTACCTGGCCGACCGCACCCGCAAGCGCCGCGCCGCCCGGGTGCTGCGCGCCGGTACCGGGCTCGGGGTCGTCGGCGGCGCGGTACTGCCCCTGTTGGAGCTGGCCGGTGTGCTCGGCGGTGTGCTCGCCCCGCTGGCCTGGGGCTACCTCTCGTTGCTGGGCGCCGTGCTGTGCGCCGGTTGTGATCGTTGGTTCGGGCTCACCTCCGGTTGGATGCGTGACGTGGCGACCGCGCAGGCCATCCAGCGGCGGCTGGAGGCTCTCCAGTACGAGTGGGCGGCCGAGTCGGTGCGCGAGGTGCTCGGCCCCGCCGAGGGGACGGCGGCCGAGGCGGCCGAGCGCTGCCTCGGTGTACTGCGGCGGTTCAGCGAGGACGTGTCCGAGCTGGTGCGGGCGGAGACCGGGGACTGGATGGTCGAGTTCCGCACCGGGCCCGTGCCGGGGCTGTCCCACCGCCCGCCCCAACCCGGCTGGCCGCGCCGGCAGTCCGAGCCGAGCTGGGCGGGCGCCGCGCGCTTCACCCTGCCGCCGGGCACCCGGCCCAACATGCCCCGCCAGCGGCCACCGGAGAGCCCTCGCTGACCAGCGAGCCGGCACGGCCCGGCCGGGAGAAGACGACCCTCGTCAGGAGAAGAGGATCATCGATCCCTGGGCGAGGCTGCGGGTCGCGGCGGCGTGCAGCCCGAGCCACACGTGCCGCTCCCGGGCGTAGGGACCGGCGTCCTGAGGGGCCGAGGCGGCCGGCTCCTCCAGCGTGGTCGGTCTGTCCGGCGGGAGCGGCGCCGCCGGCGGGTTCGCCGGGTCGATACCCAACGACGGTGCCACCGCCTCCAGTTCGCGCAGCAGTCCGTGGCTGGAGCCCAACGGGCCCCCACCCTCCAGCAGTTCGGCGTTGGTGAGCGGGGCCGCGAAGTCCACCGGCACGTAGGCGCCTGCGTGGTCGTAGTGCCACACCAGGTGCGACTGCTGGGCCGTCGGCTCGAACATCTCCAGCAACTCCTGGTAGTCGCCCACGGCCTGCTCCGCCGGCGTCAGCTCCAGCCCGCATAGCCCGAGCAGGTGCGCGCGGCGCAGCAGGTGCAGAGCGTCGTAGTCGAAGCCGGCCACCGGGGCGACGTCGCCGGAGAGGCCCGGCATGTAGCCGTAGACCGGCACCGGTGGCAGTCCGGCCTCGCCCAGGGCCTTGTCGTAGGCGGCGATCTCTTCGGCGAACGGGTTGTCGGGGCTGTGGCACAGCACGTCGACGAGGGGGACAAGCCACAGGTCACAGGCCAAGGCAACTCCAGGGAAGGACGGGGTCGGGATTCTGGGGGAGCGGCGGTCGCGGTCTGATCAGTTCGGCCAGAGTAGTGCCCCGGGCACACAGCGCGTAGAGGACTGTCCACAGGTGCCGTCATACGGTATGACCGGCGGGTGTCGGAGACCCCGGAGACCCCGGAGACCCCGGAAAAGCCCGAAGGCCCGACCGTCACCGGTCGGGCCTTCGAAGTGGAGCGGACGACGAGGCTCGAACTCGCGACCTCAACCTTGGCAAGGTTGCGCTCTACCAACTGAGCTACGTCCGCACGCGCTGTGCGTCGTCCACTATAGCCAATCCGCGGGGGTGCCCGTGACCGTTTCCGGCGGCAGTGAGCGGTCTCACGCGATCCAGCCGCGCTCGCGGGCCGTGCGCGCCGCGACGTGCCGGTTCCCGGCGCCGAGCTTGGCCGCCGCGGCCGACAGGTAGTTCCGCACGGTGCCCGGGGCCAGGGACGCCCGCCGCGCGATCTCCGCGATCGTGGCGCCGTCGGCGGCCAGCTCGAGCAGCTCGGTCTCGCGGGCGGTCAGCGGGGAGTCGCCCGCGCTGATCGCCTCGGCGGCAAGCTCGGGGTCGACGTAGCGGTTGCCGTCGTGCACGGCGCGGATGATCTCGGCGAGCCGCTGCGCGGACACGGTCTTCGGCAGGAAGCCGCGCGCCCCGGCGCTGAGCGCCTGCTTGAGGTGGCCGGGACGGCCGTGCCCGGTGACGATCATGGCCGCGCACTCCGGTACCTCGCGGCGCAGCGCCGTGACCACCTCGATGCCGTCCGCGCCGGGCATGTTCAGGTCGAGCACGGCGACGTCGGGCCGGTGCGCGCGGGCCATCGCCATGGCCTCCGGGCCGGTGGCGGCCTCGGCGACCACCACCAGGTCGTCCTCCATCGCGAGCAGCGCGGCCAGCGCCCCGCGGATCAGGTGCTCGTCGTCGGCGAGCAGCACGCGCAGCGCCGGCCGGTCGGCGGGACGGCTCATCCTGCGACCTCCTCGGCGCCGACGCGCGGCCCGGCGTCGGCGCGGGTGTGGGCGCGGGTGCGGGCGGGCGCGTCGACGCCCGCCGGCTCCCGGGCCGGGGCCCCGTCGTTCAGCGGTACCGTCGCCCGCAGCACGAACATCTCTTCGCCGTCCTCGCTTCCCGTGGTCGTGGTGAGGGTGCCGCCGACACCGGCCAGGCGTTCCCGCAGGCCGGCGAGGCCGCTGCCGCCGCCGGTGCGGTTTCCGCGCGCGCCGTTGTTGCGGACGGCGAGCACGGCGGCAGCCGGTCGCCCGCCGGCCTCGCCGGAGCCGTCCGCGCCAGGGTCGTACGCGCCGGCGCCGTCCTCGGTGATCCGCAGCGTGATCTCGCAGCGGGAGGCGTCCGAGTGGCGGAGCACGTTGGTGGTCGCCTCCCGGACCACCCAGCCCAGCGCGGACTGCGCGGCCGCCGGCAGCCGTTCCACCCGCTCGGCGTCGCTGACGCAGTCGATGCCGGCCGCCCGCAGCACGCTGCCGGCCCCGGCGAGTTCGTTGCGCAGACCGGCCTCGCGGTAGCCGCGCACGACGTCCCGCAGCTCCCGCTGCGACTGCCGGGTGACCTCCTGCACCTCGACCATCTGCGCCACCGCCTCCGGCCGGCCACGCTGCGCCAGCTGCACGGCCAGCTCGCTCTTCAGGGCGATCACCGTCAGGTTGCGTCCGAGCACGTCGTGCAGGTCGCGCCCGAACCGCAGCCGCTCCTCCGCGACGGCGAGCCGGGCCTGGGCGTGCCGGCCGGCGTCGAGTTCGAGCATGACGCCGAGCATCCACGCGGAGACGCGTCCGGTGAGGGCGAGGCCGAGCGTGCCGCTGGCGCACGCGACGGCGAACGCCACCGCCTCCAGGCCCGAACCGGACACCAGGTAGACGGCCATGCCGACACCGAGGCAGAGCAGCAGGACGAGGCCGACCGACCGCAGAGCGGGCACGTGCAGCAGCAGCGCCATCATCCCGTTCGCCAGAGCCAGGGCGAGCAGTGCGGCGAACACGGACGGATCCTCGCTCCGGTCGAGCGCCCGCACGCCGAGCAGCGTTGCGGCCAGGAGCGTCGTCGTCGCCGCCGTCGCCGCCTGCCAGCGGTGCGGACGCGTACGGCGGCCGAGCAGCCAGTTCAGCGAGTGGTGGCAGCAGACGGCGACCGTGAGCGCGTGCGCGGAGTACAGGGCGAGCAGCGCGGCCGCCGCCCAGCCGGGGCCGGCGGCGCCGACGAGGGTGGCGGCGAGGACAACCTCGGCCAGTCCGAAGGAGCACAGGCTCCAGCGGGTGTACATCTCCACCCGGTCGGCGTTGCTGTGGCGCCGCCACCAGTTGTCGAGGCTTCTCGCCGACATCTTCTTCCCCTCGTAGTGACCGGCGACCGGCGTCGAGTCTGCCAAACCGGGCCCGCCGGCCTCCCGCCGCCGGTGGCGGCTCAGCGGCGCGGGTCCCAGCGGAACCAGCGGCGGACGGCGTACACCGACAGCGCGGTCCAACCGACGCTGACCGCCAGCGCCTTCAGCGTGTCGGCGCCGCCGAGGGTGCCCGTCCACCCGCCGCGGACAAGTTCCATCGGCCCGGTGAGCGGCAGCAGCCGGCAGATGTCCGCGACCCGGTCGGGGAACAGTTCGAGCGGGATCATCAGGCCGGAGCCGGCGAACGAGACGAGCATCAGCGGCATCGGCGTGAGCTGCGCGGCCTCGGCGGACGACGTGAACGCGGCGGACACGGCGGCCAGCGCGGCCATCGTGACCGTGCCGAGGAGCAGGCCGAGCAGCAGCAGGTCCGGTCGGCGCGGCGCCTCCAGGTCGAGCACGAGGGCGCCGCACGCCAGCAGCACCGCGCACTGCACGACGGCGATGACCGCCGACGGCAGCGCCGCCGCGACGAGGATCTCGGTGTCCGTGGCGGAGCCGGTGCGCAGCCGCTTGAGCACCAGTTCCTCGCGGCGGACGACGTAGGTGCCGACGAGGTTGGAGTAGACGGCGAACAGCAGCACGAAGCCGACCGAGGCGGGGACGAGCACCGTGCCGACGGTGAGACCGACGTGGTCGAGGCCGTCGCCCATCTGGTCGACGACGCCGCGCATGCCGAAGGTGACCAGCGCGGGCAGCAGCAGCGCGGTGAACAGCATCGTCTTGTTGCGTAGCAGCAGGGTCAGTTCGGCCCTGCCGAGTGCGGCGACGCGGGCGGCGGCGGCCCGGCGGCCGTCGACCCGTCCGGTTCCCGTGGCGGTGCCGGTCTCGCGTGTGGTGGTCATGGAGGTGGTCTCCCCCGTCTCGTCGGCCGTGCCGTCGGCCGTGCTGTTGTCCCTGTCCGTGGTCCCCGTCGTCCGGCTCACGCCGCCACCCCGCTGGTCGTCGCGGGCTCCTCGGCGGTGCCGCCGTCCTTGCCGGCCAGGGCGAGGAACGCCTCTTCGAGGGTGGCCGAGCGGGCGTCGAGGTCGCGGAGTTCGACGCGTTCGTCCCTGGCCCACAGCAGCAGCGTGGTGAGCGCCCCCTGGACGTCCTGGGTGCGGATCTCGACGCGGTCGCCGTCGGCGGCGGCCGGCAGCGACAGCGGCAGCCGGGCCGGTGACACGTCCCGCGGCAGCCGGAAGCGGACCCGGGCGGGCCGGGTGGCGGTGACCTCCGCGGGGGTGCCGGTGATCTCGACGCGGCCGGCGCGCATGATCGCCAGCCGGTCGGCCAACTGCTCGGCTTCCTCCAGGTAGTGGGTGGTGAGCAGCACGGTGGTGCCGGCGGCGCGCAGTTCGCGGACCAGCTCCCAGGTGGCCTGGCGGCCTTCGGCGTCCATGCCGGTCGTCGGCTCGTCGAGGAACAGCACCTCGGGGCGTCCGACGAGGGCCATGGCGAGGTCGAGCCGGCGCTTCTCGCCGCCGGAGAGCTGCTTGACCCGTACGTCGCGGCGGTCGGCGAGTCCGACGGCCGCCAGCACCTCGTCGAGGGGGCGGGTCGCGCCGGCGTGGGTGCCGATCCACATGCGGGCGGTCTCCCGCACGGTCAGTTCGGCGGGGAAGCCGCCGGCCTGGAGCATGATGCCGGTGCGGGGGCGGACCAGGGCGCGGTCCCGGTAGGGATCGTGGCCGAGCACCCGGACGGTGCCGGCGGTGGGGCGTTCCAGCCCCTCCAGCAGTTCGAGGGTGGAGGTCTTTCCGGCGCCGTTCACCCCGAGCAGCGCGAAGAGTTCGCCGCGCGCCACCCGCAGGTCGACGCCGCGCACCGCCTCGAAGCCGCCGTCGCCCTCCGGGCCGTACCTGCGGCGCAGCCCGGTCGTCTCGATCACTGTCTCCCCGATGTTCATAGGACGATCATCGCGGTGGGGGAGTGCGGGCGGCAGTGCGGGCTGTCACCGGTCGTGATGACAAATGTCAGTGCGCGCGGCGGTGTTGTCCGAGGTTGTTCCCGAGGTGGCGGAAAAGCAGGAAACCCGGTCCGCGAAGGACCGGGTTTCTCTCACTGAGCGGACGACGAGGCTCGAACTCGCGACCTCAACCTTGGCAAGGTTGCGCTCTACCAACTGAGCTACGTCCGCAGACGCTCCGAACGGCTGACGCCGACGGTGCGGAAGACACTCTACCTGATCCATTCGGACAGACAGAGTGGTCAGAGCGGGTGACAGGGATCGCACACTGCGCCTCCCCCTTGGAAAGGGGGCGCTCTACTACTGAGCTACACCCGCATGACCTGCGACTTCGAGCCGTTCTGCCTGGTGGCCGGCCCGCCCTCGCGGTGTGCTCCAGACTCTAGCGGATCACCGGGGGTGCTGTGCAAGTCGGCTCCGCCGGCGGTCGCCCCGCCGGTCGGCGCGCGGCTCGACCGGCGGCTCGACCGGCGGGGCGAAGGGCGGCTCGACCGGCGGGCCGAGGGCTTCTCAGCTCGCGGCGCGGAAGGCCTCGTAGACGCGGCTGGGGATGCGGCCCCTGGCCGGCACCTCGTAGCCGTTGGAGAGCGCCCAGGCGCGGACCGCGCGCGGGTCGGGGGCCACGGAGGTGCGGGTGTAGGTCTTGCCGGACCTGGCCTGCTTGCGGCCGGCGCGCACGTAGGGCGCGAGTGCGCCGCGCAGTTTCTTCGCGTTGTCCTTGCTCAGGTCGATCTCGTAGGCCTTGCCGTCGAGGGCGAACACGACCGTTTCGGCCGCTTCGCCGCCATCGATGTCGTCGGCGAGAGTTACCACGACGCGCTGTGCCACGGATATCGTCCTTTCGGGAGGACCGGTTCCCGAGTTCCCGGGGGCCGGTCAGCCACGCTGAGGTGCGGTGACGGCGACCTTCCGGTTCGGTCTCCGCCCTATTCTTTCTGCTACGGGGCAATCATGACATCGCTTGGTGGCGAATTTTTCCACCGTGCGTCGTGCACGCTTCGCCTCCGCTTCACGAAGCTACCCGGTCGCAATCGGAACCCTACGTTTCTCCGCCGCTTCCGGGCAGAGGTTTTCTCACGCCGATATCCGACCGTGATGAGCGGCAGTCTATATCTACCCGCGTAGAATTTTCAGCCGGGTACGCTGAACGGGCAGCCGAGGGAACCGACGGGCGCCGCGCCCCGAGGCGAACGAGGCCATGGGCAGCCAAGCAACAACATCACCGGGAGTACCTGTGGCTCGCGTCGTAGTCGACGTCATGCTCAAGCCGGAGATCCTCGACCCCCAGGGTCAGGCGGTGCAGCGTGCGCTGCCGCGCCTCGGGTTCGAGGGCATCGCGGACGTCCGTCAGGGGAAGCGCTTCGAGCTCGAGGTGGAGGGCCCGGTCGACGACGCCGTGCTCGCCCGCGTCAACGAGCTCGCCGAGACCTTCCTCGCCAACACCGTGATCGAGGACTTCACCGTGCGCGTCGAAGAGACGGCGACGGCATGACCACGCGTATCGGAGTAGTCACATTTCCGGGATCGCTGGACGATCAGGACGCGCTTCGCGCCGTCAAGCTCGCCGGCGGTGAGCCGGTTTCGCTCTGGCACCGCGACAAAGACCTCCACCAGGTCGACGCCGTTGTCCTGCCCGGCGGATTCAGCTACGGCGACTATCTGCGCTGCGGGGCCATCGCCCGCTTCTCCCCGGTGATGAGCACGATCATCGAACAGGCCAAGGCCGGAATGCCCGTTCTGGGTATCTGCAACGGCTTCCAGGTGCTCTGCGAATCCCACCTGCTGCCCGGCGCGCTCACCCGTAACGACCACCTGCACTTCATCTGCCGCGACCAGCGCCTGCGGGTGGAGAACAACAACACCGCGTGGACGACCGACTACGCGGCCGGTCAGGAGATCACCGTTCCGCTGAAGAACGGCGAGGGCGGTTACGTCGCCGACGAGCGCACCCTGGACGAGCTGGAGGCCGAGGGGCGGGTCGTCTTCCGCTACCTCGACGTCAACCCCAACGGCTCCCGCCGCGACATCGCCGGCATCACCAACGCGGCCGGCAACGTCGTCGGCCTCATGCCGCACCCCGAGCACGCCGTGGAGGCCCTGACCGGCCCCACCACCGACGGCCTCGGATTCTTCACCTCGGCGATCAAGAAGCTGGTCAACGCCTGATGACAGACGACAAGCGCCACCTGGACACCACCGAGCACGCGGCGAAGACGCCCGACACCGAGCAGCCCTGGTCCGAACTCGGCCTCAAGGAGGACGAGTACGACCGCATCCGGGAGATCCTCGGCCGCCGCCCCACCGGCGCGGAGCTGGCGATGTACTCGGTCATGTGGTCCGAGCACTGCTCGTACAAGTCCAGCAAGGTCCACCTGAAGCAGTTCGGTGAGAAGGCCCCCGAGTCCGACGCCATGCTCGTCGGCATCGGCGAGAACGCCGGTGTCGTCGACGTCGGCCAGGGCTACGCGGTGACCTTCAAGGTCGAGTCGCACAACCACCCGTCGTACATCGAGCCCTACCAGGGCGCGGCCACCGGCATCGGCGGCATCGTGCGCGACATCCTCGCCATGGGCGCCCGCCCGGTCGCCGTCATGGACCCGCTGCGCTTCGGCGCCGCCGACCACCCCGACACCCGGCGCGTGCTGCCCGGTGTCGTCGCGGGCATCGGCGGCTACGGCAACTGCCTGGGCCTGCCCAACATCGGCGGCGAGGTCGTCTTCGACCCCTGCTACCAGGGCAACCCGCTGGTCAACGCCCTGTGCGTCGGCGTCATGAAGCACGAGGACATCCACCTGGCCAAGGCGTCCGGCGTCGGCAACAAGGTCATCCTCTACGGCGCCCGCACCGGCGGCGACGGCATCGGCGGCGTCTCCGTGCTGGCCTCCGAGACCTTCGACGCCGAGGGTCCGGCCAAGCGGCCCGCCGTGCAGGTCGGCGACCCGTTCCAGGAGAAGCTGCTCATCGAGTGCACCCTGGAGATCTTCCGGGAGAAGCTCGTCGCCGGCATCCAGGACCTCGGCGGCGCCGGGCTCTCCTGCGCCACCAGCGAGCTGGCCTCCGCCGGCTCCGGCGGCATGCGCGTCGAGCTGGACACCGTGCCGCTGCGCGACAACACGCTCTCGCCCGAGGAGATCCTCATGAGCGAGTCGCAGGAGCGCATGTGCGCGGTCGTCGAGCCCGACAAGGTCGACCGCTTCCTGGAGATCTGCGAGAAGTGGGACGTCATCGCCACCGTCATCGGTGAGGTCACCGACGGCGACCGGCTGGAGATCTACTGGCACGGCGAGCAGATCGTCGACGTGCCGCCGCGCTCGGTCGCCCACGACGGCCCGGTCTACCAGCGGCCCTACGCCCGCCCAGAGTGGCAGGACGCCCTCCAGGCCGACGACGCGAACAAGCTGCCCCGGCCGGCCACCCCCGAGGAGCTGCGCGAGCAGGTCCTGCGCCTGGTCGCCTCCCCGAACCAGGCCTCCAAGGCGTGGATCACCGACCAGTACGACCGGTACGTGCTCGGCAACACCGTGCTCGCCATGCCCGAGGACGGCGGCGTCATCCGCATCGACGACGACACCAACCTCGGTGTCGCCGTCGCCACCGACGGCAACGGCCGCTACGCCAAGCTCGACCCGTACACCGGCGCGCAGCTCGCGCTCGCCGAGTCCTACCGCAACGTCGCCGCGACCGGCGCCGAGCCGCTGGCCGTCACCGACTGCCTCAACTTCGGCTCGCCGGAGGACCCGGCCGCCATGTGGCAGTTCGCCGAGGCCACCCGCGGTCTCGCCGACGCCTGCCAGCAGCTCGGCACCCCCGTCACCGGCGGCAACGTCTCCCTTTACAACCAGACCGGGGACCTCGCCATCCACCCGACGCCCGTCGTCGGCGTGCTCGGCGTCATCGACGACGTCACCCGCCGCACGCCCATGGCGTTCGCGGAGGAGGGCCAGCTGCTCTACCTGCTCGGCGACACCCGGGAGGAACTGGGCGGCTCCGCCTGGTCCCAGGTGATCCACGACCACCTGGGCGGCCTGCCGCCCAAGGTCGACCTGGAGCGGGAGCGGCTGCTCGCGGAGATCCTGGTCTCCGCCTCCCGCGACGGCATGGTCGACGCCGCGCACGACCTCAGCGACGGCGGGCTGGTCCAGGCGGTCACCGAGTCCTGCCTGCGCGGCGGCAAGGGCGCACGGCTGGTCGTGCCGGACGGCATCGACCCGTTCGTGTTCCTGTTCTCCGAGTCGCAGGGCCGGGCCGTGGTGTCCGTCCCGCGCAGCGAGGAGGTCCGCTTCAACGACATGTGCGGCGCGCGCGGCCTGCCCGCCACCCGCATCGGCGTCGTCGACGGGGACAGCATCGAGGTCCAGGGCCAGTTCTCGCTGCCGCTCGCCGAGCTGCGCGAGGCCCACGAGGCCACTCTGCCGGCGCTCTTCGCCTGACGGACACGGCGTCGGGGCGGCCTCCCCTCCAGGGGAGGCCGCCCCGACTCGTCCGTTCGGAGAACGCTGCTGAGGAGAACCCGGATCAGTACGCCGGCGGCATCATGCCGCCCGGCTGCCCGTACGGACCCGGCTGGCCGTAGGGGCCCGGCTGCCCGTACGGCGCCTGGGCGCGCTGCTGCTCCTCGTCGATCTGCCGGTAGATCAACGACTTGAAGCCCTCCGGGTCCGGCACGTGCTTGAGCGTCATCATGCCCTGCTCGGAAGCGGACTGGATGTTCAGCGTGCCGTAGCGCATGATCCGCTCCCACAGCGACGCCTTGAACGACACGTCGTTCACCCGCGTCAGCGGGATGCTGCGGCCGGCCTTCGTCAGGAAGCCGCTGCGCTTGTGGATGCGCTTGGTGGTGAGGATGTAGACCGTGCCGCGCCACTTCAGCAGCGGGATCAGCCACAGCCACAGCGACGCCACCACGGCGGCGCCCAACACCACGTAGCGCGCGGCGGCGGTCCAGTCCTCGCCGCCGGGGACGACCCACAGCAGCGCCCCCGCGACCATCCACACCAGGCAGAGCAGGATGAACTCGCTCACCATCTCGGTCCAGTGCTGCCTGGTGGAGTACACCAGTTCCTCGTCGTCGGCGAGGTGGCGATCAGCGATACCCATGCCGGAATCCTGGCACAACGACGGGCCCACGCCTATGGACGCGGAAAGCCGCTACGAGCCCGTTACCCTCCTGCCATGCCTCCCGTACGACGCAGAAGCCGCGGTTACGAGCCCACCCGGGTGCGCAACGCGCTGGTCGCCCAGGTGGAGAACCTCCGTACGGCCGCCCACGGACTCACCCCCGACCAGCTCCTGCTCCCCACCGGGCTGCCCGGCTGGGACGTCCACCGGCTGCTGACCCACGTCGCCACGCAGATCGACGCGCTGCCCCGGCTGCTCGCCGAGCCGGCGCCGGCCGCCCAGCGCCCGGAGGTCGGGGTACCGGACTGGGCGGGCGCCACCGGCGAGATCGCCGCCGAACTGGACCGGCGCACCCAGGAGGAGGCCGCCCGCGTCAAGGACCCGGCGGCGGCCATCGACGACGCCATCGCCGAACTCGACCCGGTCCTGGAGACGGCGGTCAGCGAGGACGTGCTGCTGCCGCACCGCTTCGGCGCGATGCGCGCCCTCGACTTCGCCCTCACCCGGCTGATCGAGCTGGTCGTGCACTCCGACGACCTCGCCAGGGCGCTACGCCGCCCGGTGACGCTCGACCGGTACGCGCTCGCCACCAGCGTGCGGCTGCTCGCCGACACCCTCGCGGTACGCGCCCCCGGCGGCTCGGTCGAGGTGCGGGTGCCGCCGTTCGCCGTCGTCCAGTGCGTCCACGGGCCCCGGCACACCCGGGGCACGCCGCCGAACACCGTGGAGACCGACCCGCTGACCTGGCTGCGGCTGGCCACCGGCCGGGTCACCTGGGAACGCGCGGTCGCCGCCGGCGCCGTCTCCGCCAGCGGCCAGCGCGCCAACCTCGCCGAACACCTGCCGATCATGCGCTGAGGACCGCCGTCCATGCGCTGAGGACCGCCGTCGACTGTCGCCGCGGGTGGGGGTGGCCGTCGCTGCGGGTGGGGAG
>NZ_WMLF01000950.1 GCF_014156695.1 Streptomyces durbertensis
GTGGGGGTGGTGGGGCGCGGTGGGCTCGCGTGGTTGTTCTGCTCGGGAATCAGCCCCTTCTTCCGGGCGAGGTCGACCCCGCCGACGACCGCGGCGAGCAGCAGCGCGGTCCCGGTGAAGGTGGCTACCGACCGCAGTGCCTCACGCCTGCGCTGCGCTGCCTTTCGCCTGCGTTCCGCTTCCTCCCGCTTGCGCTTCTGTTCCGCCCTGCGCTGCTGTTCGCGCCGGTCCGCCTCCGCGCGTTCGCGCTGCGCGCGTGCCTCCCTGGCCCGCTCCTCCTGTCTCTTCTGCCGCCGCCTCTCGTCCCTCTGCCGCACGCGCTGCTGGAGTTCCTCCTGGCGGCGCCGCAAGGTGTCCGCGACGTGGCCTAGCGTCTCCCGACGCCGCGCGGCTGGGACGGTGTTCCGCAGCGTCTCGCGCAGTTGCGTGTACGGGCGGGTG
>NZ_WMLF01000951.1 GCF_014156695.1 Streptomyces durbertensis
CGCCGACGGCGACTGGGCCGGCGACCAGGCACTCTCCACCGAGGACAGCACCTGGGACCACTCGCTGCGCGCCCGCACCCGCAGCACCGTACTGGCCCTGCCACTGGCCGAGTTCCGCGGCGTGGCCGAACAGGCGCCCGCCCTCCAGGCCCACGTCGACGCGCTGGTCTCCCGCATGCTGCCCAAGCAGAACCGACGCGGCGAGGCCGACATCGAGCTGGCGTCCGGCCACCACGGAGAGGTCGAACTGCCGGGCACCTTCGTGGACTACGACGCCACGCCGCGCGAGTACGAGCTGAGTGTGGCGCAGACGGTGCTGCGGGTGCACTCCCGGGTCGCGGACCTCTACAACGAGCCGATGAACCAGGTCGAGGAGCAACTGCGCCTCACCGTCGAGGCGTTGCGTGAACGCCAGGAGCACGAACCTGTCTCTTATACA
>NZ_WMLF01000952.1 GCF_014156695.1 Streptomyces durbertensis
CGCTGGGCGAGCACGGCTTCGACCATGGCATCGTTGCTGGCAAACGCCGTGCCCAGATCGGCGGCGACCTGGCGCGCTTCAGCGTTGGCCTCGCTGGTCATGGTCTGGCGCGAGGCATCGATCAGGCTGGCACTGGCCTGGCGATAGATCAGGAACGCCGTCAGGCCGAAGCACAGCAGCGCGATGACGGCGGTGCCCAGCATCAGCTTGTGGGCGATGCTGCCCGGGCGGCGGGCAGCGGCGGAACGGGAAGAAGGCATGGAGGGGTCCGCAAGGCAGTTCAGGACGACCGGCACCGGGAGGGCACCGCGCAGGCGCGCGATCCGTCGCGCAGGCCAACGGCCGCCGGGACCCGCCCGGCGCAGGAAGCGCACCGGGTTAGCGGCCGCCTGCCAACGAGGTTGAGGCGACCGGCCTACACATTCCTGAAT
>NZ_WMLF01000953.1 GCF_014156695.1 Streptomyces durbertensis
GGTCCTCGCCGGTGAAGTCGCCGTGGACGAGGTAGCCGAGGGCTCCGAGGCGCAGGGCGCGTTGCAGGACCTCGTTGTCCTCGCGGCGGGTCAGCAGCAGGGTGGGGACGAGGTGGAGGAGGTCGGTGAGGTCCTGGTCGGAGCCGGTGGCCGCCGTGTGGGTGTCCAGGAGGGCGACGTCCGGTCGGCGGTGCAGGGCCGTCTCGTGGGCGTGGCGGGTGTCGGCGGCCTCGAGGACCCTCAGGGTGCCGGGGACCCCGGGGGCACCGGGGGCGTGGAGGCCGGCGGCGCGCTCAGCGGTGAGGGCGGTGTGCAGGGCGGCGCGGCTGACGGGGTTGTCGTCGACGAGCAGCACGTGGCAGGCGTCGGTGCCGCGCGGGGCCGGGCCGGACGCGGTGTCGGTGGTCCGGGGGCGCTCCCGCGTGGGG
>NZ_WMLF01000954.1 GCF_014156695.1 Streptomyces durbertensis
GTCGATGGCCCTGCTGTGGGTGCTCGAGCGCCTGTCGCCCGAAGAGCGCGCGGCGTTTCTGATGCGCCAGGTATTCGATCAGGATTACTCGGAGATCGCCGCCCTGCTGGGCAAGACCGAAGCCGCGTGCCGGCAGATGGTGCACCGCGCATCAGACCGGGTGCAGCAGGAGCGCCCGCGCTTCGATGTCGCGCCCGATGCGCATCGGGACTTGCTCGAGCGCTTTGCGCAAGCCTCACGCACGGGCCAACGCGATGCCATCCGCGCGCTGCTGGCAGATGACGCGCAACTCGTGGGCGACGGCGGCGGCAAGGTGCTGTCGTTCACGCGCATCATTCAAGACGCCGGTCAGATCACCAAGATCTACTGCGAGCTGGTGCGCGCCATGGGCGACGTCCGCTACGTACACGCCCGCGTGAACGG
>NZ_WMLF01000955.1 GCF_014156695.1 Streptomyces durbertensis
GACTACAACGACGACTACCTGGATCCGGGCGCGGCCACCTGCGAAGCGCTGGCCGGGCAGAACCAGGGCAGCACCTACCGCGCCTACCGCCCGCGCTACGGCTACTACTGCGGCAGCGACAGCTCGATCGGCTACGGCACCATCCTCAGCAAGCGCCGCGGCGCCAATGGCTACGCCTCGCTGAGCTACGACTTCGACAACGGCCAGCAATGGTTCGCCGATGTGCAGCTGGGCTACCACACGATGTCGCTGATGCGCGACGTCACCAAGTGGGGCCGCATGGACGCCAATGGCGATGAGTCGGGCTATTTCAACAACCAGGCCACCGGCGAGATCGAGTTCTGGCAGCGCCAGTTCTCACCCGAGGAAATGGGGGGCCTGCGCAATGCGATGGTACGCAGCACGCAGAAGACCTTCAGCG
>NZ_WMLF01000956.1 GCF_014156695.1 Streptomyces durbertensis
CCTCAGGACAGCACGGCCCGCCCGCCTCGAGACAGCACGGCCCACCCGACCGGCCCTCCGCGGTCGAGCGCGCCGTCCGGGCGGCCGTCTACGAGGCGTTGATGGTCCGCTGGAGCATGTCGACGCCGGCCGCCCGGCGCGCCCTGCCCGCGCTGCGCAGTCGCGGCGGACCGCCCAGGAGCGAACTGGAACACGCCCTGTGGGCGTACCACCGGCAGGACAGCCTCTCCCTCTGGCCCCGCCGGCCCGGCGCGAGTTCCCGGACGGCCGCCCCCGCCGGGCCGAGCAGCGGCACCCGGCGCCGCCCGCCGCCCGTCGCCGAGCGGCTCTCCGCGTACACGGGCGGCGACGTCTTCGCCGTGGACACCACCCGTCCCCAGGCACGCGCCGAGGGATGGCACGTCGTGCGGGTG
>NZ_WMLF01000957.1 GCF_014156695.1 Streptomyces durbertensis
GTCCACGGCAGACAGCGTGGTCGCCAGGTTCGCAGACAGCGCATCGCGCAGTTCCGAACCGAACGGCGCGGCCCAACGTTGCTGCTCAAGCGCCACCACTTCGCTGTCGGACGTACGCAGCACGATCTGCGGCTTGTCCAGGCGATCGGGCACCCGCACGCCCGAGAGGCGGAATGCACGCTGAAAGCGGCTGGTGTCGGTTGCTTCAGGGCGCGCCGACAGCGTATGCAAGGTCGGCTCGGGCGAGGCGCACGCGCCAACCAGCAAGGCCACGGCAGCGCCGCCGGCCACGCGAAGAGAAAAAGACAGCATCGTCGTTTGCATCGGCATCATTGCGCGTCCTTTGCCTTGCCGCGGATCAGCGCTTCCGGGTGGCGGTCCAGATAGTCGGTCAGCACGCGCACGGACGCGG
>NZ_WMLF01000958.1 GCF_014156695.1 Streptomyces durbertensis
GGGCAGTCGGGCGTCGACCATCGGGTTGGACTCGTCGACGCGGCGGTTGACGGTGGAGACGATCCGCTCGATGGTCTGCATCAGTTGCTCGGCCGAGGCGAACCGCAGCGGCAGCCGCTCCACGCGGCCCGCGCGTTCGACGTAGATGTGGTCGGGCCCGTTGACCATGATCTCGGTGATGGAGTTGTCCTCGAGGAGCGGTTCGAGGATGCCCAGGCCCAGGGCCTCGTCGACGACGCGCCGGATGAGCATGGCGCGTTCGTGTGTGGACAGGACGGGCCCCTCGCGGCTGACGATGTGGCCGAGCACCCGTTCGAGCCGGTCGCGGCGTTCGGCGGTGCTGAGGGACGACATCTCGGCGAGGTCGATCTCCTCCAGCAGCTTGGCCCGGAAGGCGGCCACGAGGTGGCT
>NZ_WMLF01000959.1 GCF_014156695.1 Streptomyces durbertensis
GCGTGGCGTCGTGTTCGGCGACGACCTGGCGGACGTAGGTGCGGAGCTGGGCGCGTTCGACGGTCTCGCAGGTGGTGTCGGCGAGGCGGGCGTCGAGGAAGTCGAGCGCGCCGAGCACGTGCCTCACGGCGGTGAGGACGGCGACCGGTGGTGCCGGTCTGGGCAGGCCGGCTATCTCCGCCTCGAAGGCGGCGAGCGCGGCGTCGGTGCGGGTGATGAGCTCGTCGGGGTAGCGGTGGGCGAGTGAGGCGTTGGCGTGGGTGAGGCGGCCGAGGGCGACGTCGCGCGCCTGCTCGGCGACCTGGTGGTGCCATATGGCGGAGGGTCTGAGTGCCATGACAGAGACGGTACCGACTCGCACTGACAGTGCCGAGGGGCCGATCGGGGTGTGGTGGACGCGGGAGGGGAG
>NZ_WMLF01000096.1 GCF_014156695.1 Streptomyces durbertensis
GGTGTGGCGGGGGACGGGTGGTCCTTCGTTTGACGTGGAGAGAGCGCCGAGGGCGGACGCGCCGGAGTGTGTACGGCTGCTCAAGCGGCTTCCGGACGAGCTGGCCGGGCGGGGACGTGAGGATGTGCGTACGCAGGGTGTCGCGGTCTGGGGGGACGGGGATGTCGTGCTGCGGTGTGGCCTGCGTCCGCCGCCGCCTTCGGTCGATCCGTGTGTCGCCGTGGACGATGTGGAGTGGTTGCTGCTGGAGGCCAGGTCGCAGGGCGACAGGAAGGTCCTGCTCACCTACGGCAGGGACCCGGCGGTGGAGGTCTCGCTCTCCCAGGAGGTCGACGGTGTCGACGCGGCGCTGATCGACCTGAGTCGGCTCGTCGAGCCGATCAGGCAGCGGGGCGAGTGCATCGGCGAGGAGGAGCCGGAAGGTCTCGGGGGGTAGTCCGCGTCACCGCGTGTGGTGGGTGGCGCGGTGGGGTGAGGGGGGCAGGCCGAGGACGCCTCGTACGGTGGCCTCGGCGAGTTCGACGTCGTGGGGCGCCTGTCCCGTCAGGCGGCTCACCACTCCTTCGAGTGCGCCGAGATAGGCCGTCGCCGTCGTCGCGGGCGGTGGTCCGGGTGGGATGGCACCGCTCTGCCGGCCTTCGGCGATCCGCTCGGCGACCTGGGCGGTGAGCCGGTCGACGACCTCGGTGATGAGGCTGCCGACGGGGTGGTCCCGGCCTGCGAACTCCGTCCAGAGGACGTTCATGACGTTGGCGACGTCCCGTCGACAGTAGCGGGCGTGGCCGCGTGCCATCGCCGTCAGCGCCTCCACCGGGTCGGTGGTCGCGGCGGCGGGCGCGCCGACCTCGGCGGTCCAGGTCTCGTCGACCCACCGCACCACGGCGAGCGCCAGCGCCTCCTTGCCGGCGAACTGGTGGTAGAGCGCGCCGCGCGTGTAGCCGGCGTCGGCGGCGACCTGTGCGAGGACCAGGTTGGCGTAACCGTTCCGGGAGAGTCCGCGTGCGGCGGCCTCCAGCAGAGCTTCCCTGCTCTGTGCCCGGCGTTCGGCCTGGGTGCGCCGGGCCCTCTCAGCCGCCTTCATACTTCCTCACATACGTACATGCATGCATGTTACCTTCTGGAGAGGCGTTCCGCCGGCGCGCGGGCGCGGAAGGGAGCACACCATGCAGGACGAACCAGAAGTGGTTCGGGACCCTGGCGACTCCACGTCGCCGGTCACGGTCAGGCAGGTGCTGGACGTCCCCGCCGACATCCGGGCCCTCGCGGCCTTCCGGCGGCCCGACTACATCGATGTCTTCGCCCTCGACTCCCCTACGCCGGTCGACGGCACGCCCGAGCAGTGGGCACGCGTCGTCCTGGAGGAAGGCGCGGGGCTCGGGGGCCAGTTCGTGTGGCGGGTGCAGCTCGGGCTGCGCCTGCGGTGGCGCAAGGCGCCTACGCACGTGGCGGGATGGCGGATCGCCGCGCGCGGTGACGACTGGATCGAGTTGGCGGCCCGCTCCCCGCTACTGACCGGCCACCTTCTCGTCCGCGCCCGGGGCCGCGAACTCTCGCTGACGACAGCCCTCCACTACCGGCGACGGCTGGGCGCCCGGATCTGGTCACGACTGTCCGCCACACATCGACGCGCCGCGCCCGCCCTGCTGCGCCAGGCGTACGAGGCGGAACGCGCGCGAGGCATGGCGGGGCACGGCTGAGCGCGTCCCCGTCGCGCACAACGGCCGGCGACGGTCAGACGACGCTCCCGGCAGGGGCGGCGGCGTCCAGGGCCGCCGGCAGGTCGTAGGCGTCGGCGACGAGCTGGTAGGAGCGGAGTCGGGCGGCGGGGCCGTGCACGGTCGTGGTGATCATGAGTTCGTCGGCGCCGGTGCGTCCGACCAGGCTGTCGAGGCCGGCGCGGACCTCGTCCGGCGTGCCGTGGACGACGTTGGCGAGCCAGCTGTCGGCGAACTCCCGCTCGCGCGGCGAGAACTCGTGGGCCGCCGCTTCCTCGGGGGAGGGCACGAGGCCGGGGCGGCCGGCGCGGAGGCGGATCATCGACAGCACGCCGGTCATCACCTGGCGGCGGGCTTCGGCCTTGTCGTCGGCGGCGAGCGCGGAGACGCCGATCATCGCGTACGGCTCGTCGAGCACGGCGGAGGGGCGGAAGGAGGAGCGGTAGAGGTCCAGCGCGGGCAGCGTGTTGGCGGCGGAGAAGTGGTGGGCGAAGGAGAACGGCAGGCCGAGCGTGCCGGCGAGGCGGGCGCTGAAGCCGCTGGATCCGAGCAGCCAGAGCGGCGGTCGGGCGGGGGACTGCACGCCGCCGGCCGCGCGCCCCTGGACAGGTCCGGGGACGGCGTGCACGCCGCTGAGCGGGTGCCCGCCGGGAAGGTCGTCGTCGAGCAGCCGGGTCAACTCGGCGAGTTGCCGGGGGAAGTCGTCGGCGCCCTCGTCGAGCCGGTCGGTGCGGCGTAGCGCGGCGGCCGTGACGCCGTCGGTGCCGGGGGCGCGGCCGAGCCCGAGGTCGACGCGTCCGGGCGCCAACGCCTCCAGGGTGCCGAACTGTTCGGCGACGACCAGCGGCGCGTGGTTGGGCAGCATCACTCCGCCGGAGCCGAGCCGGACGCGGTCGGTGTGGGCGGCGAGGTGGGCGAGGATGACGGCCGGTGAGCTGCTGGCGATGCCGGGCATGGAGTGGTGCTCGGCGACCCAGTAGCGGTGGTAGCCGCGCTGCTCGGTGGCGCGGGCGAGCGCGACGGTGGTCCGGAGCGCGTCGCCGGCGGTGTGTCCGGTGCCGACGACGGCGAGGTCGAGCACGGAGAGCGGGACCGGCGCGTTCCCGCGCGGCTCGGCGCGGACGGCGTGGCTGTCGGTGCCCATGGCGTGTCCTCCGGGGGTGGCGGCGGCGCGGCTGGTCGTCGTACCGGTGCGGAAACCTCCCGTCGGCGGCGGGGTATTCCGGACCGGCCCGACCCCGGGCCGACTGTGGTGTGAGTCACGCGGATCGCGGGCGGGCGGCTGACATAGTCGCGGGCCGCCGGGCCCGTCTGAAGGGTGACAGAGCAAGTCGGTGCGAGGCGGGCGGTGAACGCGGCCCGCACGCGAACCCATGAGGAGTCACCTGTGGTTTACGTTTCCCGCCGGGCCGCCGTGGCCGTGGCCACCGCCACCGCGGCGACCCTGCTGCTGGCCGGTGCGGCCACCGCGACGGCGTCCGGCGACCACGCCCCCGCCGGCAAGCGCGGCCAGGTCTCCGGGCAGGCATCCGGGCAGGCATCCGGCGAGGTGTCCGTGCGCGGTGGTCTCGAGGTGCGGGTGGTCAAGCCCTACCAGCCGTTGGAGATCAACGAGGAGACCCGTCTCGGACTGCTGCCGCAGGGCCGGCAGAACTACGTCGTCTCGCACCCCGACTCGTTCGCGAAGAACGTGGAGTACGCCAAGGGTCTGGTGGGCGACGACATCCGGCCGCGCAGCATGAGTCTTGGTGTGCAGTCGGAGAACGGCGAGGTCACGCTCATCACGGGCGCCTGGCGGCTTACCGAGGCGCCGCGCGAGATCAGCGTGCGGTTCGAGGGCGACAACTTCGGGTACGCGGCGCAGATCGTCCAGCTCCCCGGCAAGCCGGGCTGGGGCGCCTACTACTTCGACCCGAAGGCGTGGGGGCTGGAGAAGAAGGCGTTCACGGTGGAGGGCGTCGACCGGAAGGGCAAGGTCTTCGACACCCTCGAACACAGGCCGTGGTGATCCGCTGACGGGCACGGAGGGCCGGGTGGGCACACACGGGGGTGCCCACCCGGCTTCCCCACCCGGCACGAGAGCGGCTTTCCGGTAGGGCCCGGCGACGGCGACGGACCCCCGACAACCCCACGGGACACGTGTGAAGAAGAGCGCGGAGGACGACTTCCGCACGTTCGTGCGCACTCGCTGGCCGAGGCTGCTGCGGACGGCCTACCTGCTGACGGGCCACCACCAGGACGCGGAGGACCTGGTGCAGGCCGCGTTGGCACGCGCCTACACGCGCTGGGAGCGGGTGGCCGGGGCGCGCGACCCGGACGCGTACGTGTGGCGCGTCATGATCAACGTGAACACCGACCGGCTGCGTCGTCGCCGGTTGGGGGAATGGCTGACCGCCTGGTTGCCCGAGCGGGCGGCGCCGGACAGCGCGGCCGAGCGGGTACTGGAACGCGGCGTCCTGCTGGACGCCCTGCGCGCGCTGCCGCCGCGCCAGCGCGCGACGGTGGTGCTGCGCTACCTGGAGGACCGCAGCGAGCGGGAGGTGGCCGAGATGTTGGGAACGGGCGTGGGTACCGTCCGCAGTCAGACCGCCCGCGCGCTGCGTCGACTGCGCGCCGAGCTGCCGGAACTCACGACATGCGAGCGGGTATGAGCCACAGGTGGGAAGAGGACGAGCCGGAGCACGACGTGCTCCGAGGTGAACTGCGCCGGGCGGCGGACGCCGTACCGGTGGGCCCGGCGCCGACGGCCGCGGTGGTGCGTGCGGGGCGGGCACGTCGCCGACGGCAGCGGACGGTGGCCGGGGCTGCGGTGGCGGCGGTACTCGCGGCGCCGCTGGCGGTCCTGTCGTGGCCGCACCCGGCCGACGAGCGGCCTTCCCCGCCGGCCGTGGTGTCCCCCTCGCCCGAGGACCCCGAGCCGGTCGAGGACTTCGAGCCGAGACCGGCCCCGCCGCGCACCGTGAAGCCGGACGAGCCGGTACGGCTCGCCGCGGGGGTCCGGCTGTGCCTGAGCGAGGAGGGACGGCAGAAGTACGCGGTCCTGGAGAAGACGGAGACCGCGGCCGGCGCCCGCTGCCCCTCGGGCCCGGCGACCGGCACCGGCGACAACATCCGTGAGCGGAGCCTGAGTTCGGGTTACACGAGCACCACCGCCGAGGGGGTCCTGCGGCTGTACGGCGTGTGGCGGCACGACGAGGTGCCGAGCCGTGTCGAGGTGCGGGCCGGTGGGCGCTCCTACTCCGCCGAGTTGTTCACCCTGCCGGGCCGGCCCGGTTGGGGCGTGTACTTCCTGGACGCCCGCGCGCTGCCGCGCTTCACGTCCTACCGGGTGGTCGGCTACGACGCGACGGGCCGCCCGTTCGCCACGCTCCGCGCGTCCCTGGGCGTCCCCGGGCCTCAGGAGCCGGGGAAGGGCTGAGCGGAAAGGCGGCGCCGAACGGGCGAACGGGGGTGCTCGGTGCGGGCACCCCCGTCCGCGGTCGGCCGGTGAGCGCTAGCTCAGGGCGCGGAAGGACTGCCAGCCGGTGGTGCCGACGCCCTGCGGCGCCCCGAGCGACTCGCGCCGCAGGGCCGGGTGGAAGACAAGTCCGGCGCCGGTGTCGGCGGTGGTGGCCCAGAGGTCGGGCACCCCGTCGTTGTCCGCGTCGCCGCCGGAGGTCAGCAGCGGGCGCTCGGTCGGGCTCCATCCGGTGGCGACCTGAGTACGGGAGCCGTAGACGGCCAGGCCCTCGCCGCGGTCGCCGGTGCCCTCGTAGAGGTACAGGTTGCCGTTGACGCGGTTGCGGGCGAGCAGGTCGACGCGGCCGTTGCCGGTGACGTCCCCGGGCGCGGCGAGATCGTAGTTGTCCCAGCCGCTGTTGCCGATGAGGACGGGCGGTTGCTCGAGGTGCTCGTCGAGATAGCCGGAGGGCGCGCCGAAGTACAGCCAGAGCTGGCCGCCCTTCCTGACGAGCAGGTCGGGGTGGCCGGGTACGTCGGGGGTGCCGTCGCCGTCGGTGTCGAGGGGGCCGTCCACGTCGCCGATGGCGAGGATCCCGCCGGCGCCCTCCCAGTGCCTGTTCTCGTCCTCGTACACCTTGAGTTCGAAGCGGTCCTCGTCGAGGTGGCCGCGTCCGTCGTTGGGGTGGACGATGAGCGCGTCGCGGGTCTCGCCCGCGACGCGTCGGTGTTCGATCAGGTCCTCGAAGCCGTCGCCGGTCCAGTCGCCGCGGTGGGTGATGAGCGAACCGCCGAAGCCCGCGGGGGCGACCTGGTCGGCGGGGCCGAGGGTGCCGTCCCCGCGGCCGGCGTACAGCCGCAACTCGCCGTTGTCGCGGATGCCGTAGAGATCGGCGTTGCCGTCGCCGTTGAGGTCACCGGGCTGGTCGGGGGCCTCGGGGCTGTCGGCGTAGAAGAGGTAGGCGGTCAGGTCGGAGCGGTTGCCGCCGGCGTTGAGGCTGCGGACGAACAGCCGGTGGGGGCCGGTGGACATGGGGGTGAGCTGGATGGTGGCGGTTCCGGTCGGACCGGCGTCTACGGCGCGCACCTTCTGGTCCCAGTCGGTCCAGTACTCGTAGCGTTCGACTCCGGTGGCGTCGCCGGGGGCGAGAGTGAACGTTCCTGTCGTGCGGGCGGTGCCGGTCTCGTTCGGCCAGCCGTCGGTACCGTCCGGGTACTGCGGTGAGGTCACAGCCGGCGGGGTGCTGGGCCGTTGGGCGTTGAAGCCGAAGAGGCAGCCGGGTTCGCCGGCGGGCGGCGTCCAGTCGGAGGTGGCGCGGTCGTCGGCGGCCTGCGCCTTCCAGGAGAAGCGTCCGCCGGAGACGTCCTCGTGCTGGGCGAGCAGGGTGCGCGGGACCTTGACGCGGGCGATGCTGCCGCTGGTCACCGAGACGGTCTGGTCGAAGAGCAGGCCGGGTTCGGTGTGGCGTTTACCGGTCGCCCACAGGTGGAAGCGGGCCTTGACGGTGCCGCCGTCGGGGTCGGTGATCTTCGCGTTGAGGTAGACGTCGGTGTTGCCGAGAATGACGTGCTGGCCGGAGGTCGGCGTGCAGCTGCCGTCGACCAGGGTGCTGGGCGTCGTGTCGAGGGCGGTGGGCGCCTTGGGCGGGGTGTTGTACTCGGTGGAGAGCACGGCGGACTTGGCGTCGAACTTCTTCCAGCCGTAGGTGTCGCTCTCGTTGGCGGCGCGCAGTCCGAAGGTGATGCTGTTCTGCTTGCCGCTGGCGGCGCGCTTGGCGGCGGCCGTCGCGTCGAAGGCGATGTTCCCGGCGGGGCAGGAACCGCTCCAACCGTTGGCGTCGTTGACCTCGTCGAGCTTGCTCGACCAGGTGGGCTGGTTGTTCCAGGTGGTGCTGGAGCTGATGGCGCCGGTCTGCCACAGCTGTACGGGCCGCTTGGTGCAGGACCACGAGTAGGTGTTCCTGATCCGGAACGTGGACTTGATGATCTGTTTGTCGGTGTTCCACAGGTTCCGGGAGTCCATGCGGAAGAAGGACCGCCCGAGGTGGTTGGTCTGGCCCTCGTAGCCGACGCGGGCCTCGCTGGTCGTTCCACTGCCCCAGCCGCTGCCGTTGAAGTAGGCGGTGTTGGGATAGCGCTTGTAGGCGAGCGTCCAGGCGGCGCGGGAGCCGGTGACGTACGGGTCGATGTAGACCGGGTAGGTGGTGTCCTCGCCGGTCAGCAGTGACCGGTCGGGGACAAGCGAGAGCGTGTCGTCGGTGAGCGTGACGGGCATGGCACTCTCGCGGGCGCCCGGAGGCGGCGCGAACTCGCTTTCCGGGGGCATGCTCCGAACGCCCCTGCCACTGGCCGGAGCGCCGGACGCGGTCTTGGCGCGCCACTCGGCGCCGGGCGCGCCGGAGCTGTCCCACATCCGCGGCGTGGGTGCGTGGAAGACCTCCTGGCCGGCGTGGTCGACGGCGGTGATGTTGCCGTGTCGGTCGACCTCGGCCGAGACGCCGTCGGTGCGCATGCCCATGCTGACGCGTCGCAGTCGTGGATGGGCGGCGGCCTTCGCCGACTTCACGACGAGCAGCTGGGCGAAGCCGTCGGGACCGGCGGAGAGCTTGAGGTCGACGCCGGGCAGCACCTCGGGGTAGGTCGCGGTGTTGTCCTGGACTTCGGGAGCCGGGAGGGAGTCGGGCCAGGAGAACTCGATGCTGCGGCCGTCCCTGCGGATGACGGCGAGTGGGCCGTCTCCGCCGGTGGAGAAGCGCATGCCGACGGCGGTGGCACGCGGGGCGAGGCCGTCGCGGCCGGCGACGAGTCTCGTGTCGATGTCAAGGAGGCGGCCGTCCCGCCGGACCCGCTGGGGGACGGCGTGGCGTTCCTCGGTGAACGTGCCGGAGGGATTGGCGAAAACGGCGGCGGTCTCGCTGCGGAGCGGGAGCACCTCGACCCGCTTGCCGCTGCGCGCGGCCTCGCGCGAGGCCGTGTCGCGGGCGGCGGCGCCACCGTCGTCGCCCGCGGGGGCGCTTGCCGCGTCGGTGGTGCCCGGGAGGCTGTCGGCCGGCGCGCCGGCCGCGCCCGCGGCGCCTGCCGGCCCGCTCAGCAGCGCCGCGCCGAGCGCGGCGGCGAGTGCGACGGCTGCCGGACGGCGTATTCCGGCCGCCCGTCTCAACCTGTGCGCAGAAGTGGACATCGAGCCACCTTCCTGTGTTGTCAAAGAACGCCCAGGAACCCTAGAGCCATTTCCCCGCACAGGTAAACACCGATCGGAATGACAGAGAAAGTGGAACGCCCCGTTCCATGGCACGGAAAGTCAACGCCTTGACTCTGAGCGCCATCTGACCTCCGAGGAAGGCAACAGAGTGACCTGCGTCACGCAGCGGAACGAGTCATTCCAGGATTTACCCGTGTAGCGTGCGTGCTAGTTTCAGCGCGCCCACAATCAGACGATTGAAAGCGGCTGAATAAATGAACTCAAACAGCCGGCCGTTTAGTAGCGGTCGGATAATTCCGCGCGGCCTGAGACGCGTCGCACTGCACTCCCTGACCCTGGTCACCGCCACGGCGGTGCTGACCGCCGTGCTGCCCGGTGAACCGGTCGCCGCGGCCGAGCGCTCCTCGCTCGCGCTGCCCGGACTGGACCACGACAAACCGGTCCCGGTGAGCGAGATCACCGGCGGGCGGGCCACCCTCGTCGACGAGGCGTCGGGGAAGGCGGCGCGCCGCAGCCCACGGGCCAGCTGGCCGAAGGCGGGGACAGCGACGGTGGACCTCCCGGCTGTCCGCCGGGGCGACCGGCGCGCCGCCGAGAGGGCCCGCGCCAAGGCCAGACCCGGGGCACTGCCCGTCGAGTTGGCGCACCACGGCCGCCGCGCAGAGCGCACGGACCGGCCGGCGCTGCGGCTGCGGGTGGAGACCCTGGACCGCGCCGCCGCGGAGCGGGCCGGCGTCGACGGCGTACTGCTGCGGGTGACGGCCACCGACCGGAGCACCAAGCGGGACGCCGGACGTACCGGCCGCACCCGCGAGACCGTCGATCTGGCGGTGGACTACGGCGGCTTCCGCGACGCCTACGGCGGCGACTGGGCCGGCCGGTTGACGTTGAAGCGTCTCCCCGGCTGCGCCCTGGACACCCCCGCCAAGGCCCCGAAGGCGAAGACCTCGGAGACCTCCGCGGACGGGAACTGCGCGCCCGCCGAGGCGCTGCCGCACGTCAGCAACGACGTCCGGGCCGGCAGGCTGGCCGCTCCGGTCACCCTCACGGCCGGGCAGCCGATGCTGCTGGCCGCCGAAGCGGCCCCCTCCGGCTCCGGCGGCTCCTTCGCCAGGACCTCGCTCTCCCCCTCCGGCTCCTGGTCGGCCGGCGGCTCGACCGGCACGTTCAACTGGTCGTATCCGCTGGAGACTCCGGAGACCTCCGGCGGCCTGGACCCCGAACTCTCCCTCGACTACTCCTCCCAGGCCGTCGACGGGCGCACCTCGGCGACCAACAACCAGGCCAACCCGGTCGGCGACGGCTGGACGCTGACCGAGAACTTCGTCGAGCGCACGTACACCGGCTGCTCCGACGACCGTTCCGGTGGCAACAACCGGACAAAGACCGGCGACCTGTGCTGGGGCAGCGACAACGCCACGCTCTCCCTGGGTGGCGAGTCCAACGAGCTGGTCAGGGACGACGGTTCGGGTGAGTGGCGACTCAAGGACGACGACGGCACCCGGGTCGCCCGCCTCAGCTCCACCGCCCGCGGCAACGGCGACGACAACGGCGAGTACTGGCGCGTCACCACCACCGACGGCACCCGCTACTACTTCGGCTACAACCGGCTGCCCGGCTGGAGCAGCGGCAAGCCGGAGACCAACTCGACGTGGACCGTCCCCGTGTACGGCAACCACGAGGGCGAGCCGTGCCACAAGGCCTCGTTCGCCGACTCCTCCTGTGACCAGGGCTGGCGCTGGAACCTGGACTACGTCGTCGACCCCAACGGGGACGCGATGGCGTACTACTACGGCGCCGAGACCAACCGCTACGCCCGCAACATGAGCGCCGCCACCGGGCTCGGCACGCCGACGACGTACGTGCGCGGCGGCCACCCGCTGCGGATCGAGTACGGACTGCGGTCGAACGACCTGTACGCCGACCCGGCGGCCCGGATCCGCTTCACCGCGGGCGAGCGCTGCCTGGTGACCACCGCGTTCGACTGCGCGCCCGGCAAGTTCACCAAGGAGAACGCGAAGCACTGGCCGGACGTGCCGTTCGACCAGCACTGCGCCTCGGGGGACTGCAAGGGCAAGTCGTCGCCGTCGTTCTGGAGCCGGAAGAAGATCGACTCGATCACCACCGAGGTGCGGTCCGGTTCCGGCTTCCGGAAGGTCGACTCGTGGCGGCTGCGCTACCAGTTCCCGTCCACCGGCGACGGCAGCTCCCCCGCGCTCTGGCTTGCCGGCGTGCTGCGCACCGGGCACACCGGCACGGGTGACACCTCGCTGCCCGAGGTGGCGTTCCGAGGCGTGCAGCTGCCCAACCGGGTGGCCGGCGTGAACGACAACATCCCGCCGCTGGTGCGGCACCGGGTGCACGCCGTGGACACCGAGAGCGGCGGCACCCTCGGCGTCACCTACAGCGAGCCGGACTGCACCGCGGCCGACCTGCCCGCCGAGACGTCCAACACCCGGCGCTGCTACCCCGTCTACTGGAACTCCGAGGACGATCCGGCGGCCGACTGGAAGCCGGTGAAGGACTGGTTCCACACGTACGTGGTGACCACGGTCCTGGAAGAGGACAACGTCGGCGGCGCGCCCGCCCAGCGCACCGACTACACCTACCTGGGCGGCGCGGCCTGGGCGAAGAGCGACGACGAGTTCACGAAGTCGGCGCACCGCACCCACAGCGTCTTCCGGGGCTACGGCCACGTCCGCACCACCGAGGGCACCGGCCAGGACGGCACCCGGCAGCGCACCGAGACCCGCTACTTCCGGGGTCTGCCGGGCGCGAAGGTCGCGGACGACGAGGGCGTCACGGTGGACGACGCCGCCGAGTTCGCCGGTATGACCCGCGCCGAGACCGTCTACGACGGAGACCGGATCATCTCCTCGGAGACCTCCGTGCCGTGGCGCTCCTCCGTCACCGCGTCCCGCGCACGCGAGGGCCTGCCCGCGCTCACCGCCCGCATGACCGGGGTCCGGGAGACGGCCACCCGCGAGCCCGTCAGCGACGGCGGCTGGCGGCGCACGAAGACCGAGACCACCTACGACGGCCTCGGCATGCCGGTCCGCGTGGTCGACCACGGCGACACCGGTCGCAGCGGCGACGAGACCTGCACCGAGACCACCTACGCGCGCAACACCGACAAGAACATCGTCGAGACCGTCGCCACCGAGAAGGTCACCACCGGGACCTGCGCGACCGCCGGCGAGCTGGTCTCCCACTCCCGCACCTACTACGACGGCGCGACCTCGCCGACCACCGCCCCCACCCGGGGCCTGGCCACCCGCGAGGAGGAGCAGGACGCCGCCGGCACCGGCTTCTGGACGGTCGCCGAGACGGTCTACGACAGCCACGGCCGGCCCACCCGGGTCACCGACGCCGAGGGCGGCCGGACCAGCACCGCCTACACCCCGGCGACCGGCGGCCTGCCCACCAGGACCGTCGTCACCGACCCGATGGGACACCCGACCACCACCGACCACGACCCGGCGCGCGGGGTGCCGACCGCCGAGACCGACGCCAACGGCAAGCGGACCGACGCCGAGTACGACGGCCTCGGTCGGCTGCTGCGGGTGTGGGAGCCCGGCTGGAGCCGGTCCGCCAACCCCGACAAGCCGTCGGCCGCGTACACGTACACGATCTCGCGAACCGCTCCGACGGTCGTCGCCAGCACCGTGTTGAACAACAACGGCGACCGCAGGACGAGTTACGAGATCTACGACGGCCTGCTGCGCGAGCGGCAGACGCAGATGCCGGCAGCGAACGGCGCCGGCCGGGTCATCACCGAGACCCACTACGACAGCCGCGGCCTGACCTGGAAGAGCTACGACTCCTACTACGCGACGGGCAACCCGTCCGGCACCCTGGTGGCGCCGGACGACACCAAGGTGCCGTCGGTGACCAGGACGCTGCACGACGGCGCCGGCCGGGTCACCGAGGCCGTCCAGGAGAAGTACGGAGAGGAGCGCACCCGCACACGGACCCTGTACGAGGGCGGCGACCGCACCACCGTCGTGCCCCCGGCCGGCGGCAAGGCCACCACCCGGATCACCGATGTCCACGACCGGCCGACACGGCTGCTGGAGTACACCAACACCTCCCGCACCGAGCACCAGGAGACCTCCTACCGCTACGACAGACTCGGCCGGATCGCGGAGGTCACCGACCCGGCCGGCAACACGTGGACGTACCGGTACGACGCGCGCGGTCAGCTCGTCGAGTCCAGCGATCCCGACCAGGGAACCCAGCGCCGGCGACACGACCGGCTCGGCCGGCAGACGCATCTGACGGACTCGCGGGGCGTCACACAGGTCATGGAGTACGACGCGCTCGGCCGGAACACCGCGTTGAAGGAGGGCGACAAGCTGCTCGCGGACTGGTCCTACGACCAGGTCGCCAAGGGTGAACTCGACCGCTCCCGAAGGCTGGTGGACGGTGCGGCCTACGTGCACCGGATCACCGGCTTCACCGACGACTACCAGCCGACCGGCCGTCAGGTTGTCATCCCGTCGGCCGCCGGCCGCGCCGCCGGAACGTACGAGTGGGGCTACGGCTACAACGGCTACACGGGTGCCCAGGAGTGGGTCTCCCAGCCGGCCGTCGGCAACGTGCCCGCCGAGCGGGTCACGACCCGTTACGACGGCAGCGACCAGGCCACCCGGCTCACCGCCGGCGGTCGGGTGCTCGTCGACGACACGGTGTACGACGCGATGGGCTCGGTGCTGCGGAAGCAGTTCGGCCCGTCCGGCAAGCGGCTCTACCAGACCAGCCAGTACGACGAGCACACCGGTTTCCTGACCCGGCTCACCCTCGACCGGGACACCGCGCCGCAGCGTGTGGAGGACACCCGCTACGGCTACGACCCGTCAGGCAACATCACCCGGATCAGCACCGACCGCGGCCAGGACGCCGAGTCGGAGAAGGACACCCAGTGCTTCTCCCTCGACCCTCTCCAGCGGCTCACCGACGCGTGGACCGCGACGGACGACTGCGCCGCGCAGCCGGCCGGACTGGCCACGCCGAAGGTCGGCGGCCCGGACGCCTACTGGCACTCCTACCGCTACGACGCGCTGGGCAACCGCACCCGCGAGGTGCGGCACGGCGTGGGCGGCGCGGCCGACACCATCCGCACCTACCACTACGACAAGGAGGGACGCCCGGGCGCCCTGACCAAGGTCACCACCACCGGCGCCCAGCAGGCCGAGGACGTCTACGACTACGACCCGGCGGGCAACACCACCAGCCGCCGCGGCAACGGTCGTGACCAGAAGCTCACTTGGGACGCCGAGGGCCAGCTCACCGAAGTCAGGGACGGCGGGACCGTCACGTCCTTCGTGCACGACGCCGACGGCCAGCGGCTGCTGCGCACCCACGACGACACGGTGACGCTCTACCTGCCGGAGGGCAACGAGCTGGAGCTGGGCGGCGGCACGTCCGCCACCGGCACCCGCTACTACGAACACGGCGACGACACCGTGGCCGTCCGCGTCGGCGACGACCTCCAGTACCTCTTCGACGACCACCACGGCACGGCCACCACCGCGGTGGACGCCGCCGACCTGGAGGTGACCACCCGCCGCAGCCTGCCGTTCGGCGAGGTTCGCGGCGCGGCCACCGCCTCCTGGCCGGGGCAGCGCGGCTACGTCGGCGGCACCGAGGACCCGACCGGCCTCACCCAGGTCGGCGCCCGGCCCTACGACCCCGAGCTGGGCCGGTTCATCAGCGTCGACCCGCTGACGGACCTCACCGACACCCAGCGCATGAACGCGTACGCGTACGCGAACAACAACCCGGTCACCTTCTCCGACGACGACGGCCTGTTCTTCAAGAAGTACTGGAAGAAGGCGAAGAAGAGCCTCAAGCGCTCCTACAAGAAGGCCAAGTCCTACGCGAAGCGGACGTACTCCAAGGCCAAGAAGCGCTACTCCTCGGTGAAGCGGGTGGTGAAGAAGAAGTTCAAGACGGTCAAGCGTTACGCGAAGGTCGCCTACAAGAAGGTGAAGAAGACCTTCCGAACGTACAAGAAGGTGGCGAAGAAGCGGTTCGCGTCCAAGGGTCCGAAGGGCCCCCGGGCGAACCCGAAACGCACCACCGGTTCCCGCAGCAGCGCGCTCGGCCAGAGACCCGCACCCAAGAGGACGGCCGCGAACTCCACAGGTGGAGACGCGGGCTCGACCGCCGGTGAGGGTGGCGGAAGCATGTGGGACAAGACCAAGAACTTCGTTCGGAACAACAAGACCGAGCTGGTTCACTTCGGCATCAATTTCGCGGTCGGCGCCGCGGCGGTGGCCGTCGGTGCGGCCGTCTGCGCCGGCACCGCGGGCGTCGGTTGCGTCCTGTTCGCCGCCGCCGGAGTGGCGATGGTCGGCGGCGCCATCGCCAACACCACGGCGGCGATGATGATGGGAGAGGAGATCACCGGCCGTAAGGCCGCCGAGTGGTCGTTCGGTGCGGCAGGCGGCACCATCCTGAACTCCGTGCTCGTCGCCAAGACCGGTTCGACGGCGCTGGGCCACGCCTGGAAATGGGTCTCCCGCAAGTAGCACGACACTGTCGCGCCCGAGTGGCGCGGCCCTCACACCGGCGGCCGGTC
>NZ_WMLF01000960.1 GCF_014156695.1 Streptomyces durbertensis
GTGTCGGGGGTGGTGCGGGCGGCGAGGACGTCGCAGAGGAGTTCGGCGCAGGCGCGGCCGTAGGCCGTGGGGTGGAGGTCGACGGCGGTGATGGGTGGTGCGGCGTGGCGGGTGGCGGCGCTGTCGACGCAGGAGGCGATGAGGAGGTCCGTGCCGGGGGTGCGGCCGAGGGCGGTGGCAGCGCGGAGTGTGCCGGGGGCGGCGCCGTCGGGGGCGCAGATCACGGCGTCGATGGCGGGGTCCGCGTCGAGGAGGGCGCGGGTCGCGCGTTCGGCGTCGTCCACCGTCGCGGCGAAGGGGACCGTGCGGACTTCGATCGGGGTCCGGTGGGCGTCGGCCCACGTCGTGGCGGTGTCGCGGAGGGCGGTGGCCCACTCGGAGGTGCCTTCGGGGGCGAGGAGTGCGGGGT
>NZ_WMLF01000961.1 GCF_014156695.1 Streptomyces durbertensis
GGTCTCCGGGGCGGGCTGCGGCGCCTGCGTCGCGGGCGTCGCGGGGTGCGGTCCCCGGCCCAGGGCCCGGCGGGACCGGCGCGGCGGCGGTTCGGGCTGCTCGGAGACGGTCATCGCGGGCACCCTACCGGCCGCCCGTCGCGGGGACGGGCGCGGCGGCCCCCGGCGCGCCGGGGCGCGGCCGCGTCCGGGGTGCCGCGAGCTCAGCTGCCGCGGAGGCGCCGGACCAGGATGCTCGCCTCGCCCCGCGACTCCAGGTCTGCCAGGACGACGGCCACGGCCTCCCGGACGATGCGCCCCCGGTCCACGGCGAGCCCGTGTTCGCCGCGCAGCACGAGCCGCGCGTGCTCCAGGTCCATCAGTTCCTCGGCGGAGACGTAGACGGTGATCTTCTCGTCGTGCCGTTCC
>NZ_WMLF01000962.1 GCF_014156695.1 Streptomyces durbertensis
ATGGGTATAAGAGACAGGTATGGGAGGGGTGGGTGTGGTGGTGGTTGTCGTGGTCGACCGCGGGGGGCCCGCCGGCGGTGACGGCGAGGGACGTCAGTACGGCGCCGCACGTGGCCAGGGCGGTGCGGCGAAGGCGCCGGTGGGGGAATCGCATGATGCTCTCCTGTCCCGGGGGTGGAGGAGCGAGGAGAGGTGACGGCTCCTCACTTCGCGCGTGCTGCCTTCCCCGCCGGCCGGCAGGGCGGCGCGGTCAGGGAATCCCGGTCTCCACCGTAAGGCGGGGCGGGCGGGTGCGCCGCCGCTCTCAGCCGTTCGGGTTGGCGGGGGGCCGGTGGTCCCCCCGAACACGGTCTGAGGGGCGCGCCGTGTCGCGTGTGTTGTGGGGGTGACGGGAGGTTGATGGGGGAT
>NZ_WMLF01000963.1 GCF_014156695.1 Streptomyces durbertensis
GTGCTCGCGTGCAGACCGTGTGCGGTGCGTCTCGCCGTCGGGTGGCGAACGTGAGCGACGCCAGGCGCCGTGCGGCGCTTCGGATCGTCCGAGCGAAATGGGCCGCGTGGCTCGGGCACGCCGAGGCGTGTGAGCGCTGTCGAGCGAGCAGCGTGGGATGTGTGCGCGGTCGGGCGCTGCATCTTGCTTGGCTGTCGGCACGTGGGCTGCTCGCGCGAGAGTAAGGGGAAGAGACTGGCGGGTGGCGGGTGGCGGTCGCGCCACCACCCGCCAGTAGGCCGGGAGATTGGCCGGTGACGGCGCGAGGAGGTCGGCCAGGTCGGTTTCTTGTCAGCGTTCCGGGGGGGCGGTCCCACGCTCCGCGTGTCCGCGCGGCGTCGTGGTGGATGCTTGGCGGGGC
>NZ_WMLF01000964.1 GCF_014156695.1 Streptomyces durbertensis
GTTCTCGCGCTTCATGGAGCTCTGCCTGTATACCCCCGGCTGGGGCTATTACAGCGCCGGCGCCAGCAAGTTCGGTGGCAGTGGCGACTTCACCACCGCGCCCGAGCTCGGCAGCCTGTTCGCCGGCAGCGTGGCCAATGCGCTGGCGCCGGTGTTTGCCCAGCTGGGTGCGCAGGCGCGGATGCTGGAACTGGGCGGCGGCACCGGCGCCTTCGCCGAGGCGGTGCTGCTGCGCCTGGCCAAGCTGGACGCGCTGCCGTCGCGCTACGCCATCCTGGAACCCAGCGCCGACCTGCGCGAGCGCCAGCAGCAGCGCCTGCAGCAGAACCTGCCGGCCGAGCTGGCCGCGCGCGTGGACTGGGTCGACCGCCCGTTCGAGGAGGACTGGGAAGGCGTGGTG
>NZ_WMLF01000965.1 GCF_014156695.1 Streptomyces durbertensis
GGGCGGTGTCGTGGTGGGCGTGGGGTTCGGCGGGTGCCGGGAGCAGCAGGTAGCCGTCGAGGTCGACGCGGGAGCCGGTGTGGTCGGCGTGGTGGCGGAGGCTGCCGGCGGTGCCGACCGCTTCGATGCGGCCGTCGGCGAGCCGTACGTCGACGGCGCGGCCGTCGGCCAGTCGTGCCCCGCACAGCAGGAGGCCGCCGCCGTCGGCGGTGCGGTCCGGTTTGCCCGGCTCGTGCGGCTGGCTGTCGGCCATCGGACTCCCGCATAGGCGTGTGACCGACGTGGCGGGCGCCTCGGGGTCGGCGCCCCGGGGCGTCCGAGGACGGCCGCTTGGTCGTGGAGGTGGGGCACGAGCCTAGGGCTCGGGCGGGGTGTGTCCGAGCAGGCCGGCAATAGTC
>NZ_WMLF01000966.1 GCF_014156695.1 Streptomyces durbertensis
AGAAGGCAGCGGGCGACTCCGTGTTCGCCGGCACCATCAACGAATCCGGGTCGTTCGAATATCGCGTCACCGCAGCGGCAAGCGACTCCACACTGGCACGGATCATTCACGCCGTCGAGGCCGCGCAAGGCAGTCGAGCGCCCACGCAGCGCTTCGTTGACCAGTTCGCCCGGCTGTACACGCCCATTGTGTTCGCGGTTGCGCTTGCGGTGGCCATCGTCCCTCCGCTGGTCTTCGGTGCGACTTGGCTGGACTGGATCTACAAGGCCCTAGTTCTTCTCGTGATTGCTTGCCCCTGCGCGCTCGTGATCTCGACGCCGGTGAGCATTGTGAGCGGCCTGGCGGCCGCCGCGAAGCGCGGCATCCTCATCAAGGGCGGCGTCTATCTGGAAG
>NZ_WMLF01000967.1 GCF_014156695.1 Streptomyces durbertensis
GTCCGCCGCCCCGTCCGCCGCGTCCGCCACCACCGGGGACGTCGGCGCCGCCGCCAAGCTCACCCACTCCCAGGCGGCGACGATGTTCCGCAACGCCGGCATCACCTGGTCCTCCAGCGGCAACTGCTCGGACCGCAACAAGCCCACCTGCACGTCCTTCGAGCAGATCCGCGAGGACACGGTGAAGGGCGCGATCACCCTGAAGCGGGCCAGCGGCTGCGCGCTCAACGTCACCGGCGGCACCGAGACCGGTCACGCCAGCGGCACCTACAGCCACTGGAACGGCTACAAGCTCGACTACTCGCTCTCCACGTGCATCCAGAACTACGTCAGCGCCAACTTCAGCTACATCGGCGGCAACAAGTGGCGTTCCGGCTCCGGGAACGTCTAC
>NZ_WMLF01000968.1 GCF_014156695.1 Streptomyces durbertensis
TCTCGGTGGTGATGTCGCCGTAGCCGGCGGCCTTGAGGGTGGCCTGGTAGGCGTCGCGGGAGGCGAGGGCGGCGGCGTGCTGCTCGGGGGAGTGGGTGAAGATCGCCGAGCGGTACTGGGTGCCGACGTCGTTGCCCTGGCGGAAGCCCTGCGTGGGGTCGTGGTTCTCCCAGAAGAGCTTGAGCAGGGTGGTGTAGGGGACGACGGCGGGGTCGTGGACGACGCGGACGGCTTCGGTGTGGCCGGTGAGGCCGCTGCACGCCTCGTCGTAGGTGGGGTGGGGGGTGTGGCCGCCCTGGTAGCCGACGAGGGTGGTCCAGACGCCGGGCTGGCGCCAGAAGACGCGTTCGGCGCCCCAGAAGCAGCCGAGGGCGAAGTCGGCGGTCTCC
>NZ_WMLF01000969.1 GCF_014156695.1 Streptomyces durbertensis
GGATCAGCGAGTGCGCGAGGAGGGTGTCCTGCAGCGGGAGGGGTCGGTCCCCCCGGGCGGGGCGGGAGACGCGGACCGGCTCGGGCAGGAGGGCCGGGGCCGGGTCGAGGGCGAGCGGCGGCAGGGCGAGGGTGCGCAGCAGCCGCAGCAGTCGGAAGAGCGCCGTCTCGCCGCGCCACAGCCACAGGCCGCAGACGGCCGCGGCGAGGAGGTGCGCGGCGAGCATGCCGGCGGAGGCGTGGCCGGTGAGGAGTTGGCCGAACGTTCCGCCCGGGTCGAGCCCGGCGGCGTCCGTGGTCGTGTGTGCCGCCCCGGCGTGGCCGCTGTGCGCGGCTTGCCCGAGGTGGGCCGGGTGGGACGCGTGACCGAGGTGGGCCGGGTCCCCAC
>NZ_WMLF01000097.1 GCF_014156695.1 Streptomyces durbertensis
CCGCAGCAACGTCCGCAGCCACTCGTCCATCAAGCCCCAACTCCCCTCCGTCGAGTGGGTCGTCATGTTCGGCGCGGGAGTGGCCCGCGCCACACATGATGGCCCCTTCCGCCCTCTGGTGTTCTTGTTACCGCCGAGTTACGCTGCTCATCAGAGCGGCATACCCGCTCAGGCGGCCTGGTGACGCAGCCGCCGAGAGTGTCAGTCGGTTCACAGCACGAGCACCCCCGCTCGTCGCGGTGTCCGGCCCCGGGACAGGGCCGGCCCGGATATCCCTCCCGCCGTGTCGGCGCGCCCCGCGCATCCACCCGCGCGGTCGCCCCGAGCCCCCGTCGGTGAGCGCACACCCTCGTATCCAGTCGTCACCCCCTGGAGTCCCGTGATGGACCGTCCCCCCCTGTCCACAGTCGCCGTCGTCGGTCTCGGCACCATGGGCACCGGTATCGCCGAGGTGCTGGCCCGTGCCGGGCGCGAAGTGATCGGTATCGACCCCGACGAGTCCGCCGCCGCGCAGGCGGTGCTCACCCTGGAGAACTCCACCGCGCGTGCCGTCGCCCGCGGGCGGCTCACCGAGGAGGAGCGGCAGGACCTGCTCGCCCGCTTCCGCACCTTCGGCGACCTCCAGGCCGCCGCCGACGCCGACCTGGTGATCGAGGTGGCGCCCGAGGACTTCGACACCAAGCGCACGATCCTGCGCGCGCTGGACGGCATCGTGCGTCCCACGGCGATCCTGGCCACCGGCACCAACGCGCTGTCGGTGACCCGGCTGGCCTCGGACACCGCGCACCCCGAACGTGTGCTGGGCATGCACTTCTTCAACCCGGCGCCGGCGATGAAGCTCGTCGAGATCGTCTCCAGCGTGCTCACCGCACCGGACGCGGCGGACGCCGTGACCTCGCTCGCCGAGGAGCTGGGCAAGCAGCCGATCCCGGTCGGCGACCGGCCCGGGTTCGTCGCCGACGGGCTGCTGTTCGGCTACCTCAACCAGGCCGCCGCCATGTACGAGGCGAGGTACGCCTCCCGCGAGGACATCGACGCCGCGATGAAGCTCGGCTGCGGCCTGCCGATGGGACCGCTGGAGCTGCTGGACCTGATCGGCATCGACACCGCGCGCACCGTCCTGGAAGCCATGTACGCGGCCTCCGCCGACCGGCTGCACGCCCCCGCGCCGATCCTGGGCCACCTCAGCCAGGCCGGGCTCACCGGCCGCAAGGCCGGCCGCGGCTTCTACACCTACGAGGCGCCGGGCAGCGAGGTCGTGGTGCCCGACGCGCTCACCCCGGCCGCCTCGCAGGCCGACAGCGGCGCCCGCGAGGTGCGCTCGGTGGGTGTCGCCGGGTCCGGCACGATGGCCAGCGGCATCGCCGAGGTCTTCGCCAAGGCCGGCTACGACGTGGTGCTCGCGGCCCGCAGCGAGGAGAAGGCGGAGAAGGCCAAGAGCCGCATCGCCTCCTCCCTCGACCGGTCGGTGAGCAAGGGCCGCATCAGCCAGGAGGACCGGGACGCCACGCTGGCGCGAGTCACCCCGGCGGGTTCGCTGGACGCCTTCGGCGGGGTCGATCTCGCGGTGGAGGCGGTGGCCGAGGACCTGGCGGTCAAGCAGCAGCTGTTCGCGACCCTGGACAAGGTCTGCAAGCCGGGCGCGGTGCTGGCCACCACGACCTCCTCGCTGCCCGTGGTCGCCTGCGCCCGCGCCACCTCCCGGCCGCAGGACGTCATCGGCATGCACTTCTTCAACCCGGCGCCGGCGATGAAGCTCGTCGAGGTCGTGCGGACCGTGCTGACCGGTGACGACGTGCACGCCACCGTCCGCGAGGTGTGCGGGCGGATCCGCAAGCACGCCGTCGACTGCGGCGACCGCGCCGGCTTCATCGTGAACGCCCTGCTGTTCCCGTACCTCAACAACGCCGTGCGGATGGTCGAGGAGCACTACGCGAGCCTGGACGACATCGACGCCGCGATGAAGCTCGGCGGCGGCTACCCGATGGGCCCGTTCGAGCTGCTGGACGTCGTCGGCCTCGACGTCTCGCTGGCGATCCAGCGGGTGCTGCACCGCGAGTTCCGGGAGCCGGGCCTGGCGCCGGCCCCGCTGCTGGAGCACCTGGTCGCCGCCGGGTGCCTCGGCCGGAAGTCGGGACGCGGCTTCCGCGAGTACGCCCGGCGGTGACCGGCGGCCGAGGCCCGGCGGTGAGCGGAGGCCAGGGCTGGGGCGGGCTGCTCGATCCACACTCGGGCGGCCCGCCCCGGCCCTCCGAGGGGCCGTGTAACGTTCAGCACATGTCGCAGCAGCTCACCACCCCCGCACGCACCCCCGCATCGACCCAGAGGTTGAAGATGCGGCGCGAGCTGGCGGCCGCCGCGATGGAACTCTTCGCCACCAAGGGCTACGAGGGCACCACCGTCGACGAGATCGCCGCCGCGGCGGGGGTGGCCCGGCGGACCTTCTTCCGCCACTTCCGCTCCAAGGAAGAGGCGATCTTCCCCGACCACGACGACACCCTGGAGCGGGCGCGGGCCGTCCTCGACGCCGCGCCGCCGCACGAGAACCCGCTGGACACCGTGTGCCGGGGCATCAAAGAGGTCATGAAGATGTACGCGGCCTCGCCGGCGGGCAGCGTCGAGCGCTACAAGCTGACCCGCGAGGTGCCGGCGCTGCGGGAGCGGGAGATCGCCTCCGTGGCCCGCTACGAGCGGCTGTTCACCCGCTACCTGCTCGGCCACTTCGACGAGGCCGCGCACCGGGACGGCGACCACGACCCGCTGCTGGCCGAGGTCGCCGCCTCGGCGGTCGTCACCGCCCACAACCACGTGCTGCGGCGCTGGCTGCGCGGCGGCGGCGAGGGCGACGTGATGGCCCAGCTGGACCGGGCGTTCGCGATCGTGCGGCAGACCTTCGGCACGGGCTTCGGCGCGAGCCGGGGCGACGCCCCCGGGGAGCCGGAGCCGGCCACCGCCACCACCCGGGGCGAGGTGCTGGTCACCGTCACCCGCACCGACACCCCGCTGCCGGACATCATGCGCACCATCGAGACGGCCCTGCGCACCCGCTAGGGCCCTCTCCCCGCAGCTCACGACGCCCCGCACAAGAACGTGCGGGGCGTCGTTGTATGGGTCACACTGAAACCTGGCACGCAGTGTCTTGCGCACTGGCACTGGGTGTCATAGCGTGCATAGCACTCCGGGCGGTGTCCTACGGCCCCGCCGTCCGTCCGGAAGCCTGCGTCACAGGCACCACGCGCCGACAAGCGCCGCCGCAACACCCGCCGAACCGACGGCACTGCCTTCCCCCGACGTCCCTCAAAGCGTCTTCCCGTACACGCTTCGCCGGAGGCATACCGTGAACCAGATTCTCGACGCGATCCTCTCCTCGGACAGCACCTCCGAGGACTTCGCCAACATCCCGCTGCCCGAGTCCTACCGCGCGATCACCGTGCACAAGGACGAGGTGGAGATGTTCCAGGGTCTCCCCACCCGCGAGAAGGACCCCCGCAAGTCGCTGCACCTGGACGAGGTGGCGCTCCCCGAGCTCGGCCCCGGTGAGGCGCTGGTCGCCGTCATGGCCAGCTCGGTCAACTACAACTCGGTGTGGACCTCGATCTTCGAGCCGGTGTCGACCTTCGGCTTCCTGGAGCGCTACGGCCGCCTCTCGCCGCTGGCCAAGCGCCACGACCTGCCGTACCACGTCATCGGCTCCGACCTGGCCGGCGTCGTGCTGCGCACCGGCCCCGGCGTGAACGCCTGGCGCCCCGGCGACGAGGTCGTCGCGCACTGCCTGTCCGTCGAGCTGGAGTCCGCCGACGGCCACAGCGACACCATGCTCGACCCCGAGCAGCGCATCTGGGGCTTCGAGACGAACTTCGGCGGCCTGGCGGAGATCGCGCTGGTGAAGTCCAACCAGCTGATGCCCAAGCCCGACCACCTCTCCTGGGAGGAGGCCGCCGCCCCCGGCCTGGTGAACTCCACCGCCTACCGGCAGCTGGTCTCCCGCAACGGCGCCGGCATGAAGCAGGGCGACAACGTGCTGATCTGGGGCGCCTCCGGCGGCCTCGGCTCCTACGCCACGCAGTTCGCGCTGGCCGGCGGCGCCAACCCGATCTGCGTCGTCTCCTCCGAGCAGAAGGCGGAGATCTGCCGGAAGATGGGCGCCGAGGCGATCATCGACCGCAGCGCCGAGGGCTACAAGTTCTGGAAGGACGAGCACAACCAGGACCCGAAGGAGTGGAAGCGGTTCGGCAGGAAGATCCGCGAGCTGACCGGCGGCGAGGACATCGACATCGTCTTCGAGCACCCGGGCCGCGAGACCTTCGGCGCCTCCGTCTACGTCACCCGCAAGGGCGGCACGATCGTCACCTGCGCCTCCACCAGCGGTTACATGCACCAGTACGACAACCGCTACCTGTGGATGAGCCTCAAGCGGATCGTCGGCTCGCACTTCGCCAACTACCGCGAGGCGTGGGAGGCCAACCGCCTGATCGCCAAGGGCAAGATCCACCCGACGCTCTCCAAGGTGTACTCCCTGGAGGACACCGGGCAGGCCGCGCACGACGTGCACCGCAACGTCCACCAGGGCAAGGTCGGCGTGCTGTGCCTGGCGCCCGAGGAGGGCATGGGCGTGCGGAACGAGGAGCTGCGGGCCAAGCACATCGACGCCATCAACCTCTTCCGCGACGACGCGAAGGCGTGAGTGCCCCCGATGACTGAACGCAAGAGGGACCGTCCGTGGCTGATGCGGACGTACGCCGGCCACTCCACGGCCGAGGCGTCCAACGAGCTGTACCGGCGCAACCTCGCCAAGGGCCAGACCGGCCTGTCGGTCGCGTTCGACCTGCCGACGCAGACCGGCTACGACCCCGACCACGTGCTCGCACGCGGCGAGGTCGGCCGGGTCGGTGTCCCGGTCTCGCACCTGGGCGACATGCGTCGGCTGTTCCAGGACATCCCCCTGGAGCAGATGAACACCTCGATGACCATCAACGCCACCGCCATGTGGCTGCTGGCGATGTACCAGGTGGTCGCGGAGGAGCAGGGCGCGGACGTCACGAAGCTGCAGGGGACGACGCAGAACGACATCGTCAAGGAGTACCTGTCGCGGGGGACGCACGTCTTCCCGCCGGGCCCCTCCCTGCGGCTGACGACGGACATGATCGCCTACACGGTGAACCACATCCCCAAGTGGAACCCGATCAACATCTGCAGCTACCACCTCCAGGAGGCCGGCGCCACGCCGGTCCAGGAGATCTCCTACGCGATGTCCACGGCCATCGCGGTGCTCGACGCGGTCCGGGACTCCGGCCAGGTGCCGCCCGAGCGCATGGGTGACGTGGTGGCGCGCATCTCCTTCTTCGTGAACGCGGGCGTCCGCTTCGTCGAGGAGATGTGCAAGATGCGGGCGTTCACCCGGATCTGGGACAAGGTCACGCTGGAGCGCTACGGCATCGACAACGCCAAGCAGCGGCGCTTCCGGTACGGCGTGCAGGTCAACTCGCTGGGGCTGACCGAGGCGCAGCCGGAGAACAACGTCCAGCGGATCGTGCTCGAGATGCTGGCCGTCACCCTCTCCAAGGACGCCCGGGCCCGCGCGGTGCAGCTGCCGGCGTGGAACGAGGCGCTGGGCCTGCCCCGGCCCTGGGACCAGCAGTGGTCGCTGCGCATCCAGCAGGTCCTCGCGCTGGAGAGCGACCTGCTGGAGTACGACGACATCTTCGCCGGTTCGCACGTCATCGAGGCCAAGGTCGACGCGCTGGTCGCCGAGTGCCTGGCCGAGATCGACCGCATCCAGGAGATGGGCGGCGCGATGGCGGCCGTGGAGTCCGGCTACCTGAAGTCGCAGCTGGTCGCCTCGCACGCCGAGCGCCGGGCGCGGATCGAGTCCGGCGAGGAGAAGATCGTCGGGGTCAACATCCACCAGGGCACCGAGCCGAACCCGCTGACCGCCGACCTGGACACCGCGATCATGACGGTGGACCCGGCGGTCGAGCAGCGGGTCGTCGAGGCGCTCGGCGACTGGCGGGACCGGCGGGACGAGCCGCGCGCCCAGGAGGCGCTGGCCGCGCTGAAGAAGGCGGCGGCCGGCGACACCAACCTGATGCCCGCCACGCTGGAGTGCGCCCGCGCGGGCGTCACCACCGGCGAGTGGGCGTGGGCGCTGCGGGACGTCTTCGGCGAGTTCCGCGCCCCCACCGGGGTGAGCAGCGCGCCGGTGGCCGTCAGCGCCGAGGAGGGCTCCACGCTCGCCGCCGTCCGCCGCAAGGTGGCCGCCACCGCCGAGGAGCTCGGCTGCGGCAAGCTGCGGCTGCTGGTCGGCAAGCCGGGGCTGGACGGCCACAGCAACGGCGCCGAGCAGATCGCCGTACGGGCCAGGGACGCCGGCTTCGAGGTGGTCTACCAGGGCATCCGGCTCACGCCCGAGCAGATCGTCACGGCGGCCGTCGCCGAGGACGTGCACTGCGTGGGCCTCTCGATCCTCTCCGGTTCGCACGCCGAGCTGGTGCCCGACGTGCTGGAGAGGCTGCGCCGCGCCGGGGCGGGCGACATGCCCGTCATCGTCGGCGGCATCATTCCGAACGCGGACGCCGAGGCGCTGCGGGCCGCCGGGGTGGCGGCCGTCTTCACGCCGAAGGACTTCGGCATCACGGAGATCATCGGCCGTATCGTCGACGAGATCCGAACCGCTCACCAGCTCGACCCCCTGGAGGTCCTCGCATGACTGCCCCCGCTCCGGTCAACCGGCTGCGCCCCCGCCGCTCCTGCCTGGCGGTGCCGGGAAGCAACCCGCGCTTCCTGGAGAAGGCCCAGGGCCTGCCGGCCGACCAGGTCTTCCTCGACCTGGAGGACGCCTGCGCCCCGCTGGCCAAGCCGGACGCCCGGCACCACATCGTGCGGGCCCTCAACGAGGGCGACTGGACCGGCAAGACCCGTGTGGTGCGGGTCAACGACTGGACCACGCACTGGACCTACCGCGACGTGGTCACCGTCGTCGAGGGCGCCGGCCCGAACCTGGACTGCATCATGCTGCCCAAGGTGCAGGACGCCCAGCAGATCGTCGCCCTCGACCTGCTGCTGACGCAGATCGAGAAGACGATGGGCTTCGAGGTCGGCCGCATCGGCATCGAGGCGCAGATCGAGAACGCCAAGGGCCTGATCAACGTCGACGACATCGCCGCCGCCTCGGCGCGCGTGGAGACGATCATCTTCGGCCCGGCCGACTTCATGGCGTCCATCAACATGAAGTCGCTGGTGGTCGGCGAGCAGCCGCCGGGCTACCCGGCCGACGCGTACCACTACATCCTGATGCGCATCCTCATGGCCGCCCGCGCGAACGACCTCCAGGCGATCGACGGCCCCTACCTGCAGATCCGCAACGTGGACGGCTACCGCGAGGTCGCCAAGCGGGCGGCGGCGCTGGGCTTCGACGGCAAGTGGGTGCTGCACCCGGGCCAGGTCGAGGCGTCGAACGAGATCTTCTCGCCCTCCCAGGAGGACTACGACCACGCCGAGCTGATCCTGGACGCCTACGACTACTTCACCTCCGAGGCGGGCGGCAAGAAGGGCTCGGCGATGCTCGGCGACGAGATGATCGACGAGGCGAGCCGCAAGATGGCGCTGGTCATCTCCGGCAAGGGCCGCGCCGCCGGTATGCAGCGCACCTCCAAGTTCGAGCCGCCGACCGACTGACGGCACCGCTTCCCCCGGCCTTCTCCCGGGGCCGCCGCCCGCGGCCCCGGGGCCGATACCGACCACCGGAGATTCACACCATGCAGTTTGGCCGCACCTACGAGGAGTTCGAGGTCGGTGCCGTCTACAAGCACTGGCCGGGCAAGACGGTCACCGAGTACGACGACCACCTGTTCTGCCTGCTGACGATGAACCACCACCCGCTCCACATGGACGTCAACTACGCGGAGAAGACCACCGACTTCGGCCGCAACGTCGTCGTGGGCAACTACGTCTACTCGCTGCTGCTGGGCATGTCCGTGCCGGACGTCTCGGGCAAGGCGATCGCCAACCTGGAGATCGAGTCGCTGCGGCACGTCGCGCCGACCTTCCACGGCGACACCATCTACGGCGAGACGACCGTGCTGGACAAGACGCCCTCGAAGTCCAAGTCCGACCGGGGGATCGTGTACGTGGAGACCAAGGGGTACAAGCAGGACGGCACGCTGGTGTGCGTCTTCCGCCGCAAGGTGATGGTGCCGACCGCCGAGTACATCGAGGCGCGCGGCGGGGAGCAACCGGGCCGGCCCGAGCTTCGTGAGCCCGAGCCCAGGAAGGGGAAGTGAGATGGGACGTCTCGCGCGGACCGAGGGCCTGACGGACATCCAGGAGGAGATCCTGGCCACCGTGCGCGGCTTCGTCGACAAGGAGATCATCCCGGTCGCCACGGAGCTGGAGCACAAGGACGAGTACCCGACCGAGATCGTCGAGGGCCTGAAGGAACTCGGCATCTTCGGTCTGATGATCCCCGAGGAGTACGGCGGCCTCGGTGAGTCGCTGCTCACCTACGCGCTGTGCGTGGAGGAGATCGCGCGCGGCTGGATGAGCGTGTCGGGCATCATCAACACGCACTTCATCGTCGCCTACATGCTCAAGCAGCACGGCACGCAGGAGCAGAAGGACCACTTCCTGCCCCGGATGGCCACCGGCGAGGTGCGCGGCGCGTTCTCGATGTCCGAGCCGGCGCTCGGCTCGGACGTCTCCGCGATCTCCTCCAAGGGGGTCCGCGACGGCAACGAGTACGTGCTCACCGGTCAGAAGATGTGGCTGACCAACGGCGGCTCGTCCAACCTCGTCGCGGTGCTCTGCCGCACCGACGAGGGCCACCCCGAGGGCACCGCGCCGCACAAGTCGATGACCACCTTCCTGGTGGAGAAGGAGCCGGGGTTCGGCGAGGTCAGGCCGGGCCTGACCATCCCCGGCAAGATCGACAAGATGGGCTACAAGGGTGTCGACACCACCGAGTTGATCATGGACGGGCTGCGGGTGCCAGCCGACCGGGTCCTCGGCGGCGAGACCGGGCGCGGCTTCTACCACATGATGGACGGCGTCGAGGTCGGCCGGGTCAACGTGGCGGCCCGGGGCTGCGGCGTCGCCCAACGCGCCTTCGAGCTCGGCGTGTCGTACGCGCAGCAGCGGCAGACCTTCGGCAAGCCGATCGCCCAACACCAGGCCATCCAGTTCAAGTTGGCCGAAATGGCCACCAAGGTGGAGGCCGCGCACGCCCTGATGGTCGGCGCCGCCCGCAAGAAGGACTCCGGGCAACGCAACGACCTCGAGGCCGGCATGGCCAAGTACCTTGCCTCCGAGTACTGCAAGGAGGTCGTGGAGGACGCGTTCCGCATCCACGGCGGCTACGGATTCTCCAAGGAGTACGAGATCGAGCGGCTCTACCGCGAGGCGCCGATGCTGCTCATCGGTGAAGGAACCGCCGAGATTCAGAAAATGATCATCGGCCGGCGGCTCCTGGAGGAGTACCGACTCCAGGGCTGATCATCCCGTTTCGCCCCGCTTCGGGGTGAGATGAGGGTCACATCCGACGTGCCCGCTCACACCTCCGAGCCCGGCGCCGGCTTACCCAGTCGGCCCCGGGCTCGGATACCATCGCGGTAAAGCCGTGGTACTTCTGCATCTGCGCGGCACCCTCCGCTACGAAGGTCTTTCATGCCCCACAGCTCTTCCTCCCCCCGCGCCGGCGTCCGCCTGGCGCGTGGCAGCTCCCCGTGGCTGCTGCCGACCGTCGCCACCGCCGCCGTGAGCCTTCTGCGCGCCCGGCGGTCCCGGAAGGCGGCGGCGCTCGCCGTACCGGCGACCGCGCTCGCGGCAGGCATGCTGTGGTTCTTCCGCGACCCCGAGCGGGAGATCGCCCAGGGGCGGGTCATCTCCCCCGCCGACGGCGTGGTGCAGAGCATCATGCCGTGGAAGGACGGCCGTACCCGGGTCGCGATCTTCATGAGCCCGCTCAACGTGCACGTCAACCGCGCACCGCTGGCCGGCACCGTGACCTCCGTGGAGCACGTGCCCGGCGGCTTCGTGCCCGCCTTCAACAAGGAGAGCGAGCACAACGAGCGGGTGGTGTGGCACTTCGACACCGAGCTCGGCGACATCGAGATGATCCAGATCGCCGGCACCGTCGCGCGCCGGATCATCCCCTACGTGCCGGCCGGCACCAAGGTCGAGCAGGGCGAGCGGATCGGGCTCATCCGCTTCGGTTCACGCGTCGACATCTACCTTCCCGAGGGGGTCGAGCCGGCCGTCGAGGTCGGCCAGACCACCACCGCTGGGGTGACTCGCATTGACCGCGATTGAGTCCGACGATCCGCGCGCCTGGAGCGTGGACGAGGAGCAGGACGACGACGTCGAGATGCCGCTGTCGACGCGGCTCTCCATCGCCGACACCCTGACCCTCGGCAACGCCACCTGCGGCTTCATGGCCGTCTACTTCACCACCACCGGCGTCCTCATCCCGCACCTCACCGGTGCCGAGGACAGCGGTATGGCACGGCACAGCGCCGCGACCGCCGTGATGCTGATGCTGCTCGCGTCGATCTTCGACCTGTTCGACGGCATCGTCGCCCGCAAGCTGCGCAGCAGCGCGATGGGCGCCGAGCTGGACAACCTCTCCGACCTCATCAGCTTCGGACTGGCCCCGGCCTACTTCGTGCTGGTGTGGGGCATGGTCGCCAGCGACGCCCACCAGCACGTCTCCGCGCTGGCCGCGATCGTGGTGCTGCTGGCGGTGGTGCTGAGGCTTGCCAGATTCTCCTGCGTGACCCTGCGGGAGGGCATCTTCCAGGGCATGCCGAGCCCCTTCGGCGCGCTGACGATCGTCTCGATCGTGCTGCTCGAGCTGCCGTTCATCCCCACGCTGCTGGCCATCGTGGGCACGGCGTGGCTGATGGTCTCCCGCGTGGAGTACCCGAAGCCGCGCGGACTGCTGGCGCTCGCGATGCTCAGCTGGATCGTGCTGGCGATGGGCATGCTGGCCGCGTGGGCGTTCAACGCCCCCGGCGGTGAGCTGCTGCTCCAGACCGGCTGCTCGCTCCAGGTGGTGCTGGGCGCGGTCATCCCGCTGTTCGCCACCGCGCGGCGGGTGAACGCCTTCCGCGACAACCGCCGCGAGGCGCGCCTGGCGGCCCGCGGCTGACACCCGGCCCCGAGCGGGGCCGGCCCCGAGCGGGCCGGAGGCATCCCGACACACGACGGTGGGGGTGGGAGGACGATCGTCCTCCCACCCCCACCGTCTGTCGTCACGGGTGGCCTAGCCGGCCAGCCAGTCCTCGGCGAGGCGTTCCGCGACACGCTCCAGCAGCGGGCCCGCCTGGCTCATGGACCGGGCCGGGTCGGACTCGACGAGGCTCAGCGGGTAGACGGCGCTGATACCGGCGGCCCGGGTCTCCTCCTCGCCGATCGCCAGCCGGCCGCACACCGCGACCACCGGCTTCCCGGCCGCCCGCGCGGCCGCCGCCACCCCGGCCGGCGCCTTGCCGTGCAGGGTCTGGAAGTCCATCGAGCCCTCGCCGGTGATCACCAGGTCCGCCCGTTCAAGCGCGGGGGCGAAGCCGAGCACGTCCAGCATGACGTCGATGCCGGGGCGGAAGGTCGCGTCGAGACCGACCAGCGCGCCGTAGCCGATGCCGCCCGCCGCGCCCGCGCCGGGCGCCTGCGCGCACTCGGCGGCACGGGGGCCGACCGTGTCGGCCAGCACCCGCGCGTAGTGCTCCAGCGCCGCGTCCAGCGTCGCCACGTCCGCCTCGCTCGCGCCCTTCTGCGGGCCGTACACGGCGGCGGCGCCCTTGGGGCCGGTGAGCGGGTTGTCCACGTCGCTGGCGAGCACGATCCGCACGTCCCGCAGCCGGGCGTCCAGCCCGGACAGATCCGCCTCGGCCAGCGCGGCCAGCGCGCCGCCGCCCGGGCCGACCTCGCGGCCGTCGGCGTCCAGCAGCCTGGCACCCAGCGCCTGGAGCATGCCGGCGCCGCCGTCGGTGGTCGCGGAACCGCCGACGCCGAAGACGACCGTGGTGGCGCCGGCCTCCACCGCCGCCAGCAGCAGCTCACCGCTGCCGCGCGTGGTGGCCGTCAGCGGGGCGAGCCCGTCGGCGGGCAGCAGCTGCAGTCCCGACGCCTCGGCCATCTCCACCACGGCGGTGTCGCCGCGCAACGCGTAGGAGGCGGTCACGGGCGCGCCCACGGGCCCGGTCACCCGCACCTCCCGGCGTTCGAAGCCGCCGGCGACGGCCGCCGCCACCGTGCCGTCCCCGCCGTCGGCCACCGGCAGCGCCTCGACCTCCAGGTCCGCGCGGACACGCCGGAGCCCGGCGGTGACGTGCTCGGCCACCTGCACCGCCGTGAGTGATCCTTTGAACTTGTCCGCGGCGATCAGCACGCGCCCCGTGTGCGTCATACAGGTTCGTCCCTTGCTTGGAAACGGGTGGTCGCGCCGCCGCCGACCCTATCCGCCCACCGACCAGGTGACCACCGCCGACCACGCTCCGGACGGCGGTCGGCAGGCCGGCAGAACGCCGCGCACAGCGCGACGCACGGCCGGCGGAGGCGCGGTCGACGCGAGGCGTGGTCGGCGGAGGGACGGCGCGAACGGCGCCCTCAGCGCGTCGCGCGGAGGCGGCGCCAGACCGCCTTCGCGGCGTTGTGGCCGGACATGCCGTGGACGCCGGGGCCCGGCCAGGTCGCGGAGGAGCAGAGGTAGACCGCCGGGTGCGCGGTGGCGTAGGGGACCCGCGCGAGGCGCGGCCGCAGCAGCGTCTGGAGGCCCGCGTACGCGCCGCAGGCGATGTCGCCGCCGACGTAGTTCGCGTTGCGGGAGGCCAGCTCGGGCGGTCCGGCCGTGGCCCGGGCCAGCACGAGGTCGCGGAAGCCGGGGGCGAAGCGTTCCAGCTGCCGCTCGACGGCCTCGGTCATGTCACCGCGCCAGCCGTTGGGGGCGTGTCCGTAGACCCAGAAGACGTGGCGGCCGCTCGGCGCCCTGGTCGGGTCGACGAGGCTCGGCTGGGAGGTGATCAGGAACGGGACGTCCGGGGCGCGGCGCGCCCGCGCGACGGCGTGCAGCGCCGCGTTGATCTCCCCGCTGGTCGGTCCGACGTGCACGGTTCCGGCCCGACGCGCGTCGGGCGCGGTCCACGGCACCGGCCCGGACAGCGCGTAGTCGATCTTGAACGCCGAGGGCCCGTACCGGAACGAGGAGAAGGCGCTGCCGAGCCCGGCGATGCGGGCCAGCGCGGTGGGCGAGGTGTCGAAGACGTACGCCCGGGCCGGCGGGAGCTCGTCCAGGCGGCGCACCTCGACCCCGGTGTGAATGATCCCACCCGCCTCCCGCAGGCAGCCGGCGAGCGCGTCGGAGATCGCCTGCGAGCCGCCGCGCGGCACCGGCCAGCCGCGTTCGTGCGCGGCGAGCGCGAAGACCATGGCGATGCCGCTGGTGGTGAAGGTCGTGGGCGGGGTGATCGCGTGCGCGGCCAGCCCGGCGAACAGCGCGCGGGCCTTCTCCTGCCGGAACCGCAGGTTCATCCACGCGGCGGGCTGGATGCCGACCATGCCGAAGCGGGCGAACATCAGCGGGTCCTTCGGCAGCCCGTCCCACGGCACCTTGAAGAAGTCGGCGGCCAACGTGTCCCAGTGGCCGGTGAAGCGGTCCATCAGCCGGCGGTAGGCGCCCGCGTCCTGGCTGCCGAGCGACATGGCCGTCTCCCCCACCGTCCGGGCGAGCGTGACCGCGCTGCCGTCGGGGAAGGGGTGCGCCATCGGCAACTCCGGCTGCAGCCAGTGCAGTCCGTGCCGGGCCAGCGGGAGCTTCGTGAAGGCCGGGGAGCCGACGGCCAGCGGGTGCACGGCCGAGCAGGGGTCGTGCCGGTAGCCGGGGAGCGTCAGCTCCTCGGTGCGGGCGCCCCCGCCGACCGTGCCCAACGCCTCGAACAGCTCCACGCTCAGCCCTCGGCGGGCCAACTCGACCGCCGCCGTCAGGCCGTTGGGTCCGGCGCCGACGACCACCGCGTCACGCGTCCACGGCACTGTGGACCTCCCTCGTCCTCAAGGCTGTCAGGGGCAGAGCACACGCCATCGGTGGTGCTCAGCCGTCCTCACCGGTCAGCAGGGAGAGGATACGCCGCAGGGTGCGCTCGTCACGGGCTGCGCTGAACGGCAGCGCGTTGTCGCGGTCCACCCTGAACGGCTCCCCCGTCACCGTGCTCTGGACGCCGCCGGCCTCGGTGACGAGCAGCAGCCCCGCCGCATGGTCCCAGGCGGACTCCCAGCAGAAGGCGGTGGCGGCGACGTCCCCGGTGGCGACCGCCAGGTACTCCAGCCCCGCCGAGCCGCAGGGACGGGGCGCGACACCCGGCACCCGCAGCCGCTCCAACCGCAGCCGGAACGCCTCCTCGGTGAAGTCCGGGTGCGAGCAGGCCACTTCCAGTTCCTCGGCGGAGGCCGGCGAGCCGGCGCCGATGCGGTGCCCGTTGAGCCACGCGCCGTGGCCGAGTCGGGCGGTGGCCAGTTGGTCGAGCACGGGAGCGTACGTCCAGGAGCCGAGCAGCTCACCGTGTCGCACAAGCGCGACCAGGGTGCAGAAGCCCTCCTCGCCGCGCACGAACTGCCGGGTGCCGTCGACCGGGTCGACGATCCACACCGGGCGGTCCCCGCGCAGCGCCTCGTACCGGGTCGGGTCGGCGTGCACGGCCTCCTCGCCGACCACGACGGAACCGGGCAGCAGCGCGGTGAGGGAGGCGGTCAGGTGCTCCTCCGCCAGCCGGTCCGCGACGGTGACCAGGTCGTGCGGGCCGACCTTCTGGGTGACCTCGTCGGCGTCGAGCCGACGCCAGCGCGGCAGGATCTCCTCGGCGGCGGCCTTGCGGATCGCCTCGGACACCGTCGCCACCAGCTCGTCATCGATCATCACCCCATCCAAGCACGTACCCCCGACATC
>NZ_WMLF01000970.1 GCF_014156695.1 Streptomyces durbertensis
GGACATGACACAGCTCACCCGTGAGCGACGGGCGAGACAGGCGAAAGTGGACATGAATACGTCTTCATATTCTCGCACCCGGCATCACGGCGCGCATTATCGGCGATTCGGCCGCTATTGCGTCGCCGCTCTTCCAAGAATTTCCGCAGTCGGTTTTCGGCAATCGGCCGAAACGTCAGAACGAACACACGAAGCGCCTTGACCTGCCTCGATGCCGCGCAACCCGCGTCCGCGAGGCGCGTGTTCGCGCCACAGTTGGCGGCATTCATTGCCCCACCCGTCGGACTCTGCCTAACGTTATTTCACGCCCGGAAATCACGGCGGCCGACCACCGCCCGCCGGGCGCAACCCCCGCTGAGACGTTTCAGGAGGTGACCGACATGGCTC
>NZ_WMLF01000971.1 GCF_014156695.1 Streptomyces durbertensis
CGGGTGTTGACCTCCGGGCTGCTCGGCGCACGGCCGTCGGCGGCGCGCCGCTCCTCCGCGCCGACGGCGCACCCGTCGGCGCGCACGCGGGCGCGCGCACCGGGCTTCGTGCGTCGGGGGTGCGGGCACGGCCCGCCGCCACCGCGCGAGGGCGCGCGGGGCCGGGCCGCCGTCCGGGACCGGCGCGCCGCTGCGGACCGCGCGGGGTACGTGCGGGTACGGGCGGATGCAAGCGGCGCACGGCCGGTTTCCGTCCGGCCGGTGTCCTCCCGACCGGGAGGAGGGCAAGACGGGAGAGTGTACCGGCGGCCGGACCGCCACGCGATCGGATTTCCCGGCGGCCGACGTCGGCTCGGCGGCGGGAGCCGTCGGCGGGGGCGGGGCG
>NZ_WMLF01000972.1 GCF_014156695.1 Streptomyces durbertensis
GTGGACTACCGGTGGGAGCGGAGGCTGGGCGGGTGGCGGAAGCTGCCGCCGGACTCACCCGACACGGTGTGGCGGAACGAGTCCTTCCGGGCCTACGCGGCGCACACGCGCACGCCGGACTTCGTCACCGCGATGGACGAGCTGCTGCGGCGAGCGGGAGCGGTACGGACCGCCGTGATGTGCGGGGAGGCGGTGTGGTGGCGCTGCCACCGGCGTCTGATCGCCGACTTCGCCGTGCTCGCGCGGGGGACACCCGTGGTGCACCTGATGCACGACGGGCGTCTGATGCCTCATCGACCGACGGCGGGCGCGCGGCTTCGCGACGACGGCCTTCTTGTCTACGACGCCGGCCCGGGCGCGGCGACCTGACCACCCGGAG
>NZ_WMLF01000973.1 GCF_014156695.1 Streptomyces durbertensis
GGTGGATGTGGGTGTGTTGCGGGAGGAGTTGGTGGGGGTGTTGCCGGGGTATTTGGTGCCGTCGGCGTTTGTGGTGGTGGATGAGTTGCCGTTGACGGCGAATGGGAAGTTGGATCGGGCGGCTTTGCCGGTTCCGGTGGTGGGTGGTGTGGGGCGGGGGCCTCGGTCGCCGCAGGAGGAGTTGTTGGCGGGTTTGTTCGCCGAGGTGTTGGGTGTGTCGGTGGTGGGGGTGGATGACGGGTTCTTCGATCTGGGTGGTCATTCGTTGTTGGCGACCCGGTTGGTGAGTCGGGTGCGTTCGGTGCTGGGTGTGGAGTTGGCGGTCCG
>NZ_WMLF01000974.1 GCF_014156695.1 Streptomyces durbertensis
CATGGGTGGAACGTTGACTATTCAACTCGGCTTGCTTGGTTCGGGTTCTAGTACTGCTCCTTCGGGGGCGTGGAACGGATCTGGGTGAGGGAGACGGGTTGGGCACGCTGTTGGGTGTCTGAGGGTACGGCCGTACGGCTGTCTCTCGGTGCCGGTCCCGGTGTACTCGCGTCGTATGGATGTGGGGTGGCGGGTGGCTGGTTGTTGTTTGAGAACTGCACAGTGGACGCGAGCATCTGTGGCCAAGTATTTAAGGGCGCACGGTGGATGCCTTGGTACCAGGAACCGATGAAGGACGTGGGAGGCC
>NZ_WMLF01000975.1 GCF_014156695.1 Streptomyces durbertensis
CATGGGTGGAACGTTGACTATTCAACTCGGCTTGCTTGGTTCGGGTTCTAGTACTGCTCCTTCGGGGGCGTGGAACGGATCTGGGTGAGGGAGACGGGTTGGGCACGCTGTTGGGTGTCTGAGGGTATGGCCGTACGGCTGTCTCTCGGTGCCGGTCCCGGTGTACTCGCACGTTGGTGTGGGGTGGCGGGTGGCTGGTTGTTGTTTGAGAACTGCACAGTGGACGCGAGCATCTGTGGCCAAGTATTTAAGGGCGCACGGTGGATGCCTTGGTACCAGGAACCGATGAAGGACGTGGGAGGCC
>NZ_WMLF01000976.1 GCF_014156695.1 Streptomyces durbertensis
TGGTGATCTCACTCGCCAACCCGCCGACGCAGGAGCTCTGTTGGTTTCGCATCGTGCCATGCTCGATGTCCCGCACGAGGTGATTGAGCACGTCTCGTGGCTGAATCTACGCCCGAAGGTGTGAGCGCCGCTCGCGCTGGCGCCGCCTGGGCTGCTTCCGCCAGGCCCTCCTCGCACTGGTCCACCTGCGGAAGAACGAGACACTCGCCCAGGTGGCAGCCGGATTCGGAGTCTCCACCGCGACAGCCGGCCGATACGTCACCGAGACCGTCGACGTCCTGGCCGACTCCGCG
>NZ_WMLF01000977.1 GCF_014156695.1 Streptomyces durbertensis
CTGTCGTGCGGGGTACCGCGCGGATCCGGCGTGCGGTACCCCGCCGTTGGTGATTCCGGCTCGGGTCCGACCTGCGGGCCCCGGCACGCGGACACGCGACGCGGTCAGTCCCGGTGCGCCGGGCGGGCCGCGGCGCGGACGCCCGCGCCGCGCCGAGGCCCGCCCGGGCGGGGTCAGGGTCGGCGGAGTTGTGGTGGGCTGTTCGCGAGGCCCCCGGGCCGTAGGCCCGCCGGCAGGAAGAGGACGGAGTTCACGTAGCGCGGTCGCGGGCGCAGGGCCCGGCGCAGCAG
>NZ_WMLF01000978.1 GCF_014156695.1 Streptomyces durbertensis
CAAGAGTTTCCCACTCTTGTATCGCTACTCATGCCTGCATTCTCACTCGTGAACCGTCCACAACTCGCTTACACGGCTGCTTCACCCGGCACACGACGCTCCCCTACCCACCCCAACAACCGTTAGGCCTTCATGTTGGAGTGACACGACTTCGGCGGTGTACTTGAGCCCCGCTACATTGTCGGCGCGGAATCACTTGACCAGTGAGCTATTACGCACTCTTTCAAGGATGGCTGCTTCTAAGCCAACCTCCTGGTTG
>NZ_WMLF01000979.1 GCF_014156695.1 Streptomyces durbertensis
CAACCAGGAGGTTGGCTTAGAAGCAGCCATCCTTGAAAGAGTGCGTAATAGCTCACTGGTCAAGTGATTCCGCGCCGACAATGTAGCGGGGCTCAAGTACACCGCCGAAGTCGTGTCACTCCAACATATAGGCCTAACGGTTGTTGGGGTGGGTAGGGGAGCGTCGTGTGCCGGGTGAAGCAGCCGTGTAAGCGAGTTGTGGACGGTTCACGAGTGAGAATGCAGGCATGAGTAGCGATACAAGAGTGGGAAACTC
>NZ_WMLF01000098.1 GCF_014156695.1 Streptomyces durbertensis
CGGTGGCTGCTGGCGGTGGAGGGTGACGCCGTGGGAGGCCAGGCGTTCGGGGAGGTCGGCGAGGGCGGGGAGCTGTTCGAGGTGGTGGACGCCGGCGGGGGTGAGGCCGTCGAGCAGCGCCTTTGCCGTGTGCGCGGCGACGAGGCCGGTGATCTCGCTCTGGCGGCTGCCGGTGAGGGCGAACGCGGCGTGCCGGTCGCCGTGGCGGGCGTCGGCGCGTAGGGCGAAGTCCTCGCCGCCGAGGTGGACGGCCGAGAAGGCGCGGGTCAGCGCGCGGCGTACGGCGGGGCGGCGGAGTGCGCGGCGCAGGCCGGCGCGGCGCAGGGCGAAGAGCGTGGCGGTGAGCGGCCGGGAGTCCAGGCACAGCCGGGTGGTGACGTGGGGGACGTCGAGGGTCCCGGGGAGGGTGTGCTGGTCGGAGAACGGGAAAGGGTGCGCGGTGCGGGCGCCGAAGCCCGGCAGCTCGACCCGCAGGGGGTGGGCGGTGGCCGGGTGCGGGGCGGGTTCGGCGAGTCCGGCGACGGTCCAGCGGACGGCGTCCTGCCCGTGGTGCTCGCCGGTGCCGAGCAGGACGGTGAGGTCGAGGCGTTCGGCGCCGCCGACGGCGTCGTGCGCGCGGCGCGCGAGGAGGTTGGTCAGTCCGGGGGCGACGCCGACGCTGAGGGCGGCGGTGGCGCCGGCGGCGCGGGCGGCGTCGTGGAGCCGTTCGGTGCGCTGGAGGAGCAGCGGGGTGGCGTTGACGTCGACGAGGTGGATGCCGCGTTCGAGGCAGGTCCGGGCGGCGGACTCGTCGGGTGGTTCCACGCAGAGGACGACCAGCGTCGTCCCGGTTTCGTCGAGGACGCGGTGCAGGGCGGCCGGGTCGCTGACGTCGAGGGTGACGCCGCCGGCGCGCCGGGCGCGCCGCGGATCGCGTCCGGCGGGGAGGACGCGTCCGGGGAACCACCGGGACAGGGCGGTGGTGACGGTGGCGCCGACGGCGCCGTAGCCGCCCACGACGAGTATCCGGTGGCCGTCCGCGCCGGCCGATTTCGCTGTAGTCATACTCCAGTGAAACACACTGTAGTGTCACTACAGTCAGAGGCGGATCGGGGCGAGTCGGGAGGGGCGCGCGTGGGGCGTGGCGCGGAGGCGGAGGGGGTGCTGACGCGCGCGGAGAAGACGCGGCGCACCCGGCAGCGCATGCTCGACGCGGCGCGGCGGTTGTTCGTCGAGCGCGGCTGGGCGGCCGCGACCGTCGCGGACATCGCGAAGGCCGCCGAAGTCGGCGTGCAGACCGTCTACTTCACCTTCGGCGACAAGCGCGCGCTGCTCAGGGAGCTGCTGGACACGGCGGTGGCCGGCGACTCGGACCCGGTCGCCACGCTGGACAGGCCGTGGGCGCGCGCGGTGCTGGCCGAGCCCGACCCGGCGGCCCAGCTCGCCCGGCAGGCGGCGGGCGCGAGGGAGATCATGGAGCGGGCCGCGCCGGTGCTCGAAGTGGTGCGCGGCGCCGCCGCCTCGGACGAGCAGATGGCGGAGCTGTGGCGCCTCAACCGGGAGCAGCGGCACACCGTTCAGCTGAGTTTCGCGCGAGCGCTGGCCGGGAAGGTGGCGGGCCCGCTGCGGGAGGGGCGCGACCCCGGCGCGGTCGCGGACGTCGCGACCGTCCTGCTCGGACCGGAGACGTACGGGCCGCTGGTCACGGAGGCGGGCTGGCCCCCGCCGCGCTGGGAGCGCTGGGCGGCCGACTCGCTGGTCCGGCAGTTCCTGCCCTAGTCCCGCCACGTCGGCCGCTCCGCCGGCGACCTCTCGGGTCAGCTCTCGCGGCGGGTGGTGCGCCAGCGTTCCATCAGGGCGGCCATTTCGTTCCGCATGAAGGTGAGGAACTCGACGGACTCGGCGATCCGCCGGCCCGCGGGGCTCTCCGGACCGACCGCCTCCACGCCCGAACTGAACGTGTGGATCCAGCGGTTGAGGACGGCGTCGCGGTTGGTCATGGCCTCGTACCAGACGTCGGTGTGGACGCGGTACCGCTCGCGGCGCGAGCCCGGTTGGCGTTCCCGCGCGATGAGGTGCACCTGGGAGAGGTAGCGGACGGCGCCCGAGACGGCGGCCGGGCTGATCAGCAGCCGTTCGCCGAGGTCGGCGGAGCTGAGGGAGCCGGTGTCGGAGGCGAGCAGGCAGCTGAAGACGCGGGCGGGCATACGGGGGAAGCCGGCCTCGGTGAGGTCGGCGGCGAGTCGTTCGACGAAGTCGGCGACCTCGGGCGGGTAGTCGCCCTCCCGCTGGGGCCGTTCTGGGCTCGACTGCTCTTCGCTCTTCTCCACCACAGCTCCATCTTTGCAGGTCAGCCGCTTGGGACACTGAGCCGTTCCATAACTTCACAAAGTTGTGAAACAAGCGTACCTTCGAGGCATGACCAGGGAGACCACGGCCATCTCGGTGTCCGACGTTGTGAAGACCTTCGGTGAGACCCGTGCGCTGGACGGCCTCGACCTACGGGTGAGGACCGGCGAGGTGCACGGCTTCCTCGGCCCCAACGGCGCCGGCAAGTCCACGGCGATCCGCATCCTGCTCGGGCTGCAACGCGCCGACTCCGGCACGGCCCGCATGCTCGGCCTCGATCCCTGGCGGGACGCCGTCACACTGCACCGCCGGCTGGCGTACGTGCCGGGCGACGTGGAGCTGTGGCCGGGCCTCAGCGGCGGTGAGGCGATCGACCTGCTGGCCCGGCTGCGCGGCGGGATCAACACGGCCCGGCGCGACGAACTCGTCGAGCGGTTCGACCTCGACCCGACCAAGAAGGGCCGCAGCTACTCCAAGGGCAACCGGCAGAAGGTGGCGATCGTCGCGGCGCTCGCCTCCGACGCCGAGCTGCTGCTGCTGGACGAACCGACGGCCGGCCTCGACCCGCTGATGGAGGTCGTCTTCCAGGACGTCATCCTGCGGGCGAAGGCCGACGGCAAGACCGTGCTGCTGTCCAGCCACATCCTGGCGCAGGTGGAGAAGTTGTGCGACCAGGTGAGCATCATCCGGCAGGGCCGGATCGTGCAGTCCGGCACGCTCCAGGAGATGCGGCACCTGACGCGTACGACGGTCGAGGCCGAGACCGAGCGCCCGGTCACCGGGCTGGCCGAGCTGCCCGGCGTGCACAACCTCCGGGTCGACGGCGGCCGGGTGCACATGGCGGTCGACGGTGCCGCCCTGGACGAGGTGATCGGCCATCTCAGCCGGGCCGGCGTCCGCGCGCTCACCAGCCACCCGCCGACGCTGGAGGAGCTGATGCTGCGCCACTACGGCGACGAGCTGAACGCCGCGAACGGCCGGTCGACGGAACAGGCCGAACAGGCCGGGCAGGCCGGGCAGGCCGGGCAGGCCGGGCAGGCCGGGCAGGCGGACCAGAACGGGACGTCGCGATGACCGCCGCGACGGCCGGGAAGACCACGGCTCCCGACCCCGGCGGCCGGCTGGCCGAGGCGCTGACCGGGACCGGCACGCTGCTGCGCTTCAACCTGCGGCGCGACCGGATCCGGCTGCCGGTGTGGCTGTTCACGCTGCTGCTTGCCACGCTCGGCTCGCTGAGCAGCTTCGTCGACCTGTACGGCGACGCGGAGCAGCGGCAGGCGACCGCGCGGACGATGGACACCCCGGCGGGCCTGGCGCTCTCCGGGCCCCGCGAGTACCTGACGGACTACAACCTGGGTTCGATGCTGAGCCACCAGATGATCGGCTTCACCGCCGTCCTGGTGGCGCTGATGAGCGTCTTCATCGTCGCCCGGCACACCAGGACGGAGGAGGAGACCGGCCGCGCCGAGCTGGTCCGCTCGGCGGTCGTCGGCCGGCACGCCTACCTGACGGCGGCGCTGGGTGTGGCCGTGCTCGCGAACGGGGCGCTGGCGCTGCTGCTCGCGGTCGCGCTGGGCGGCTCCGGGGTGGAGGGCGTGACCTGGGGCGGCTCGGTGCTGTACGGGGCGGCGCACGCGGCGGTGGGGTTGGTGTTCGCGGCCGTGGCGGCCGTGACGGTGCAGATCACCCCGTACTCCAGGGGAGCGTCGGGGCTGGCGCTGGCGGTGGTGGGCGCGGCCTACCTGCTGCGGGCGGCCGGCGACGTGGGCGGCGGCGCGCTGTCGTGGCTGTCGCCGATCGGCTGGGCGCAACGCACCTACCCGTATGTGCACGACCGCTGGTGGCCGCTGCTGCTGGCGCTGGCGCTGCTGCTCGTGGTCGCGGCGGCGGCGTACGCGCTGAGCGTGCGGCGGGACGTCGGCGCGGGGCTGCGGCCGGCCGCGCCGGGCCGTCCGGCCGCGAGCCGGCACCTGACCCGGCCGCTCGGCTTCGCCCTGCGGCTGCACCGGGGGCTGCTCGTCGGCTTCGGGGTGGCGGCGCTGCTGCTCGGCGCGTCGTACGGCTCGCTGCTGAGCGAGGTGGAGTCGCTGATCGAGCAGATCGGCGCGTTGGAGGAGGCCGTGGAGGGCCTCGGCGGCGCCTCACTCGTGGACTCGTTCTCGGCGATGATCCTCACGGTGACGGCGACGGTGGCGGCCGTGTACGCGGTGCTGGCGACGCAGCGGGCCCGTTCGGAGGAGACGGCCGGCCGGGCGGAACCGCTGCTGGCGACCGCCCTCTCCCGTGAGCGGTGGCTCGGCGGGCACCTGACGGTGGCTCTGCTGGGCGGGGCGCTGATGCTGCTGCTGGCGGGCTTCGGTTTCGGTTTTGCGGGGGCGCTGTCCACGGGGGACTGGGCGCTGGTGCCCCGGCTCACGGGCGCCTCGCTGGCGTACGCGCCGGCGCTGTGGGTGACGGTCGGCGTGGCCGCGGTGCTGGTCGGCTGGGCGCCCCGCTGGCTCCCGGTGGTCTGGGCGGTGCCCGTGTACGCCTTTGTGGTCGGCTACCTGGGCCAGATCTTCCAGTTCCCGGAATGGACGGGGAACCTCTCGCCGTTCGGCCACGTGCCCCGGCTGCCGGCGGAGGCGCTGGACTGGTCGCCGCTGCTGGCCCTGACGGCGCTGGCCGCCGGGCTGCTGGCGCTGGGCCTGGCCGGTTTCCGCCGCCGCGACCTGGACTCGAAGTAGGCGACCGGCTGACAGGGCGTCACCCCTGACGGCCCGTCCGGGCCGCCTCCCGATCCGCACGCCCCGCCGGGCCTCCCGGCGGGGCGTGACACGTGCTCAGAACGCCTCGGTTGGCGCAACGTCGCACCCGTCGGGCGGTACAGCGGATGCGGCACGCCCGAGGCGCTGGTCGCATGAGTCACGACGGCGCGAACGATCGCGGAGGAAAAGCCTCCGCACGCGCCGACCACGGAGGTACCGCATCTCATGAAGACGCGCTCTCTCGCCACTGTCGCCGCCGCCTCGGCCGCCCTGGTGCTGTCGATGGCCGGTCCCGCCCTCGCCGGTGGCGAAACCGGCACCGGCGGACTGACCGTCCACCCGTCGACCGCCGGCCCCGGCGCCACGGTGCAGATCACCGCCCACTGCAAGGCCGGCGGACAGGGCACCGTCGCCTCGCTCGCGTTCGAGCACAGCCAGGCGCACACCGGCGGCCACCACCACGGTCGTCACCACCACCACGACGGTCGGCACCACGACGGTCGGCACCACGACCACAACAACATGCTCGACGACAGCAAGCCCGCCGACGGCTCCACCCACCACCCGACCCACAAGAAGGGTCACCACCACCACGCCCCGTTCGCCAGCGCCAAGGTCATGCACCAGGGCCTGACCCCGGGCAAGACCTACCAGGTCACCGGCTACTGCAAGGACGGGCGTCCGCTCACCGGCAACTTCACCTTCAGCGGTGTCTCCGGCGGTGCCCACGCCGGCCTCGGCGGCCTGGCCTCCGGCACCCAGTCCTCCGGCAGCGGCATGTCGACGACCACCACGGCCGCCGCGGCCGCCGGCGGTCTGGCAGTGGCCGGTCTCGCGGGCTACCTGATGGTCTGGCGTCGTCGGGCCAACGCCGACAAGGCGTGAAGCGCCCCCGGATATCCATGACGACCCGACAGCAACGGATCGCGCTCCGCGGGCGCCGCCTGGAGACGGTGGCCGCCATGGCGACCGTACTCGCCGCGGCGGCGCTCTGCGGAGCCGTTCCGGTCAAGGAGGACACCTCCGGCGCCGGACGGCCGAACGAGCGCACCACCGTCGCGGCGGGCGTCTCCCGGCCGGAGGCCGTCGACACCCGCCCGCCGTCCCCGGAGCCCGAGCCGGTGGAGCGCGCGGAACCGGTGCGGCTGAGCATCCCCCAACTGGGCGCGTACCTGGAGGTCTTCGCGGCGGACGCGGAGAAGGACGGTACGCCCCCGGTCCCGGACGAGAAGGAAGCCGACAAGGTCGCCTGGTACCAGGGCGGCCCCTCCCCGGGCGAACGGGGGCCGGCGCTGCTCGTCGGCCACCTGGACACCGTGGAGGGACCGGCGGCGTTCGCCGGGCTCGGCTCGCTCAAGCCGGGAGCGGAGATCCGGATCGAGCGTGACGACCGGAGCACGGTGGTCTTCACCGTCGACTCGGTCGAGCAGTACCAGAAGGACGACAACTACCCCAACGAACGGGTCTACGGCCCGACGCAGACCCCGCAGCTCCGCCTCATCACCTGCGGCGGCGGCTTCACCAAGGAGAACGGCTATGACGCGAATATCGTCGCCTTCGCCAGCATGCGCGGCTGAGCGCCGCGCGGACGGCACGGGCGAGGCCCCCGAGGAGGGGCCGCCCGCCACCACACGAATAGCCGGATCGGGTGAAGGAGCGGTTCACCCACCCACAGCACAGACCGCCGAGTCGCCCTCGCCGCTCATCCGGACCCCGACGGGCCCCGCGCACCGCGGGCGCGTCGACCGGATCGAGGAGCGACCACCGCGCCCGGCCCCGGGCCACCGGCCCGAGGCCGGGCGCGGCGGCGGGCCACCCCGAGAGGGGCCATCGCCGCCACCGGCACCGGTGGCGGCGATGTCGCACGTTCGGGGCAGTGCTCCGGCGGGCCCGGCGGGCCCGGAGGTCTCGGCGGGCCCGGAGGTCTCGGCGGGAAGGCGGAGGGGTCTTCCGGAAGGAGGGCGTCCGGTTTCCGCGGGTCTGTGGTGGGCCGTCCCGGGTAGGCGAGCGGCCGATCGCGGTCCACGGCGTGCGCGTGCCGTGAGGAATCCCGCACGGTGGGTCCCGCCCACCCGGACGTGACCTAAGGTGACCGGGACCGCAGAGAGGAGTACGCCCCCATGCCCGGCACGATCACCCGCAACACTCTGCGCCAGCAGATCGCGGATGCCCTCCGTGACGAGGTGCTCGCGGGGCGGCTGCTCGCGGGGCGCAACTTCACCGTCAAGGAGATAGCCGAGCAGTACGGGGTCTCGGCGACACCCGTCCGGGAGGCGCTGGTCGACCTCTCCGCGCAGGGACTCCTCGACTCCGACCAGCACCGGGGCTACCGCGTCCACGAGTTCACCCCGTCCGACTACGGCCGCATGGTGGAGGCGCAGGCGCTGCTGGTGCGCGGGGTCTTCCGGACCCCGGCCGTCGGCGGCGCCCACGACGTGGGCCGGGTGGACATGAAGTCCGTGCGGCGGCGCGCGGAAGCCTCCCGCAGGGCCGCGCTCGCCGGCGAGCTGGACGTGCTCATCGGCTACGACCTGCGGTTCTGGCGGGAACTCTGCGAGATCCTCGGCAACCCGTACGTGACGGACTTCCTGGAGCGCATACGGGTGCACTGCTGGGTGTACTGCGTACCCCCGCTGCGGGCACTCGGCGCGCTGGACGGCCTGCTGTGGGCCGGCCACCTCGACCTCTTCGAGGCCGTCGAACGCGGGGACTGCGCGGGCGCGCTGCGTGTCATCGACGGTCACCACGAGCACGCGCTCGACCTCGCCCGCCGCCTGGCGCCCTGAACCCGCGGAGGGCTCAGGGCAGCAGAGGGCTCAGGGCGAGGGGGCTCAGGACCAGAGGGCTCAGGACCAGGGCGTACCGGTCAGCCGCTCGTACGCCTCGACGTACTTCTCACGCGTCTGCTCCACGGTCTTCGCCGGCAGCGGGGGCGGCGGCAGCTCGCCGTTCCGGTCCCAGCCCGACTCCGGGCCGCCCAGCCAGTCCCGCACGAACTGCTTGTCGAAGGACTGCTGCGCGCGGCCCGGCTCCCACAGGTCGGCCGGCCAGAAGCGGGAGGAGTCCGGCGTCAGCACCTCGTCGGCGAGGACAAGCTCGTCCGGGTCCTCCTCGCTCTCCTCGGGGAAGCCGAACTCGAACTTCGTGTCGGCGAGGATGATGCCGCGTTCCCGCGCGATGTCCCGGGCCCGGCCGTAGACGGCGAGCGTCGTCTGCCGCAGCCTGGCCGCCGTCTCGGCGCCGACGCGACGCGCCACCTCCTCGTACGGCACGTTCTCGTCGTGTTCGCCGACGTCGGCCTTGGTGGCCGGGGTGAAGATCGGGGCGGGCAGCTCCGAACCGTCCTCCAGCCCCTCGGGCAGCGCCAGCCCGCACACCGTGCGCGACTGCCGGTACTCCACGAGGCCGGAACCCGTCAGGTAGCCGCGCGCCACGCACTCGACCGGCGCCATGCGCAGCGGCCGGCAGACCATGACCCGGCCCGCCCAGTCGGCGGGCGCGCCCTCGGGGACGTCGGTGGACAGCACGTGGTTGCCGACGAGGTCGGCGAGCTGGTCGAACCACCACATCGAGAGCTGGGTGAGGATGCGGCCCTTGTCCGGGATCTCGGTCGGCAGCACCCAGTCGTACGCGGAGACGCGGTCACTGGCGACCATCACCAGCCGGTCGTCCCGGTCCCGGTACAGGTCGCGGACCTTTCCCGTGTGCACGTGCACCAGGCCGGGCACCTGCACGGGCTCGGGCTTCTCGACGAATCCGGACACCGGTCCTCCATGTGGGTTCTGCCGAAGGCGTACCGCCGATTCTCTCCCACGTGCCGGGGCCCTGCTCGACGGGGGTGCCCGGCCGGGTGGCCGTCAGGCGGCGGGTGTCAGGCGGTGGGTGTCAGGCCCGTCAGTCCCGTTTGCAGATGCGGTCCAGGAGGTTCGCCGTGGCCCGCTGGACGCGGGGGTCGGTGTGGCCGGGCCGGTCCAGCGCGGGCGACCAGGCGAACGTGCCGGAACTGAAGACCAGCGCCCCGCTGGGCGCCCGGTACAGCGACGTCTCCTGGTAGCGCCGGACGCCCCCGCGGTCCCGGTAGGGGGAGTGCGCCAGCAGGATGCGCTCGGTGTGCTCCGGCAGCGCGGTACGCGGGTGGTAGCGGTCGGCCTCGCCCGCCACCAGGCCGGGCAGTTCGTCGTTCTCCGCGGCGCCCGTCGCCTCCCACAGCCAGTGCGAGGCGTTGCGCACCACCAGCGGCCGGGGCTCCGGCACCTGGCCGGCGTACTGGACGCCGAGCAGCTGCTGCTCCGGCTGGCCCTGCTCGCGCCAGAGCTGCGAACGGCCGGGGCCGCGCCGCTTGCGGCAGCTCAGCAGCCGGTCCGGGTCCCCGGACGGCAGCGCGTGCAGCTCCACCTGCCAGTACATGGTGTTCGCCGACAGGAAGACCAGCGCCGTGCCGCTGTCCCTTGCCGCCTCGACCGCGCGGCGCATCGGCACCGACCAGTACTCGTCGTGCCCGGCGAAGACCAGGCCCCGGTAGCGGCTGGTGTCGACGCGGCCGGCGTGCAGGTCGCGGGCGTCGGCGTAGCCGAGGTCGTAGCCGTAGCGCTCCGCCCAGCGGATGAAGTCGTAGGAGTGGCCGACGTGCAGCGGCAGCCCGGCGCCGGCGTACGGGCGGTCGAAGGAGACCGTGACGGCCGCCTCCTCCTCGCCGAGCAGCCGGCCCTCCTTGTCCCACGCGTGGTACAGGCTGGCGCCGGTGGAGCCGTCCTCGGGGAACAGGTTGTACGCCTGCCAGGTGATGTCCGGCAGCACCAGCAGCAGGTCGGCGGGACGGCTGCCGCGGACCGTGAACGGCACGTGCGAGCGGTGGCCGTCGGCGGTCGTCAGCACCGCCACGTAGGCGCCGGAGCTCCAGTAGTCGGGGACCGGCAGCCGCCACGACAGCCACCAGTGGTGGCAGGAGACCGTGCGGTCGGCGGCCAGCGGTACCGGCTGCACGATGCCCGACAGCCGCGGGCTCGTGGTGATCTTCGTGGCGCCGTCGCCGCCGTAGTGGCCGATCCGGTACACGTCCACGCCGAACGGCTGCGGCGGGTTGACCGTCACCCGGAAGTCGACGGACTCGCCCGGCGCCACCGAACCCGTCGACACGAAGCCCTTGATCTGGCAGCGCACGTCGTCCGCCGTGCGCGTGGCGCCGCCGGTCCGCTGCGCCGGCAGCAGCCTGCCGTCCGCGGCCAGCCCCGCCTGGTCCGTCTCGTCCACGTACCACGGAACGACGCGGCCGCTGTCGAAGTAGTGCTCGCTGCCGCGCAGCCACGGCAGCGGCCCCTGCCCGAAGGGATCGGACACCGCGTGTGCGAGCGCGCCGGACTCCCAGCGCCGGATACGGCCAGTCCCCACCTCGATCGACCCCTCCCCGCTGCCCGTGGTACCCGGATGCGGACCCTGTGTGCTGCAAGCACATCACATAACGCAGCCTTCCGGTCACCTTTCGTCGCGATTATCGGTCGATCGGTGACCGGTCCGTCACACGAGCCGTCATACGAGCCGTACCGGTTTGTCCGCGCGGATGCCCGCGTTCGCCAGCCAGCCGCGCAACGGGTCGCCGTCGCCGTCGTCCACCAGCGACGTGACGCACTCCCGCAGCGCCGCGCGGTCGGCGCGGTCCACCCCCAGCACCGGGCCGTCCAGCCAGTCGAGCCCGGGACGGGCGCTGCCGGCGTCCACCGCGGCGCAGCACACCGCCGCCGTGACGTGGTCGGCCAGCAGCTCACGGCCGGTACGCGGCGGCGCGGGCGGAAGCCCGATCGGCGCCGGCTCCACACCGCGCCCGGCCGGCGGGGCCTGCCGCTGCTCCTCCTCGCGGGCGGCCCGGCCGCTGATGCGCGTGGCCACCGTCCAGCGCTCCTCCTCGTCCGCCAGCCGGTCCATGACCCGGCACAGCGTCGGCCGGGGCAGCTCCCCGTACCCGCCGCCGGCCCGGGGCGGGCCGGCGGGGCCCGCGCGGCAGCCCAGCACCGCCGGCTCGGCCGGCTCCGGCGCCGCGACCGCCCCGCCCGGCCCCGACCAGCGTCCGGTGTCCATCGCCTCGAACAGGCGCGCGGCCTCCGCCCGCCACGTCCGGTCCACGACCTCCTCCGGATAGTCGGCCCACGTCACCGGCCGCCACTCGGCGCCCGCCTCCGTCGGCTCGCCGTGGAAGAGCCGGCCGGCCAGCAGCGACACCCGGCGGTCTATCTCACCCGGCGACTCCAGCAGGTCGCAGGCCGGCCGCTCGCCGAGGCGGGAGGTGAAACCCTCGGCGAGCCGGTCCCGCCGGGACAGCTCCGTCAGCGCGGACACCACGCCGACGCCGAGCTGCGCCGGCCACCGCCCGGCCCGCCAGGCCGGCACGGCCACCCGCGTCAGCAGCCGGTCCCAGCCCGCGTAGGCCAGCCCGACCTGCTCCTGGGCCATCAACCGCAGCCCGTGGTCCACCCGCTGCGCCCGCGCGGAGGACGCCGCCGCAACCAGCCGCTCCATCTCGGCCGCGTGCGGGCCGATCGGCCGCAGCAGCAGCCGCGCCAACGGGCCCGTCACCGGCTGCGACGACGCGGCGTCCAGCACGCGGACGAGGCGCCGGGCCGCCGCCACGTCCGGATGCGTCGACGGCCCCGTGCCGGCGACCACCGGCGCGAGCAGCGCTCGCAGCTCCGAGACCCGCAGCCACCACAGGAACGGCGAACCGATGACCAGCGTCGGCGTCGCCGCACCGGTGTCCTCCAGCCAGCTGTCGCAGTCCGGGGTGAGCGCGACGGCCGACGGCGCGGGCACGTCCAGCCGGGCGGCCAGATCGGCGACCATCCGGTACAGGTCGGGCGCGCAGCGCTCGGGCAGCGTGGTCGTCGGCTGCGCGGGCGGCCTGGCCCGCGCGATCCGCACCACCAGCAGCGTCGCCACCGCCAGCACCACCACCGCCACGACCGTGAGCACCCGCCGGAGGCCGTCCCAGCCGGGGCCCAGATGGCCGCTCGTCCGGCCGGCCAGCAGCACCACGGCGACGGCCGCCGGCAGCAACGCCGCCGCGAACACCGCCCCGCGGATCCGCAGGACGGACTGCGCGTGATCGCGCGCAGAACGGCTGTGACCTGCCAGAGCCGCCATCGATCCGCTCACCCCCTGCCGTGTGGGACGCCTGGGCTGTCCACCCACTGTCGCACCGGGGTCCGACACCGCAATGCGTGGTGGGCCAGTCGATCGACGACGTCCGTGAGGCCGATGCGCGGAACCATAGTTCGACGAGCCCCGCCGGGGCAGGCGCTCAGGGGAACGGTCACTCGATGGAATGGCTTTGGGCAGAGGTGTTGCGCAAACGCGGTTGCCGGAGGTGCCCGGCTATCCGCCGTTAGGGCCCTAAGAGCCCTAAGGCCCGTATCGGACGTATGTCCGATACGGGCCCGTGGTCGGTGGAGCCTCCGCCCGGCGCGGCGGGCAGGGCGTCCATCAGGCTGTCAGGTTGCTGCCAGGCGCCCTGTCAGGTGTCGCCGGCCTCGGCGGCGTCAGCGCGCCTCGGTGGCCGCGCGGAGCGCGATGTCCGAACGGTGGTGCGAGCCGGGCAGGGAGATCCGGTCCACGGCCCGGTACGCGCGCTCACGGGCCACCGCCAGGTCCGCGCCGGTCGCCGTCACCGACAGCACCCGGCCGCCCGCGCTGACCACCCGGCCGTCGGCGTCCGCACGGGTGCCGGCGTGCAGCACGTACGCCTCCGGGCCGTCCTGCGCGGCGACGTCCGCCAGGCCGTCGACGACGTCCCCGGTGCGCGGCGAGGCGGGGTAGTTCTCCGCCGCCACCACCACCGTCACCGCGGCGCCCTCGTCCCAGCGCAGCGCCGGGAACGCGGCCAGCCGGCCGGTCGCCGCCGCGTGCAGCAGACCCGCCAGCGGGGTCCGCAGCCTGGCCAGCACGACCTGCGTCTCCGGGTCGCCGAACCGCGCGTTGAACTCGATCACCCGCACCCCGCGCGAGGTGATCGCCAGCCCCGCGTACAGCAGGCCGGAGAACGGCGTGCCGCGCCGGCGCAGCTCGTCCACCGTCGGCTGGAGCACGCTCGCCAGCACCTCGTCGACCAGCTTCGGGTCCGCCCACGGCAGCGGCGAGTAGGCGCCCATGCCGCCGGTGTTCGGGCCCTCGTCGTTGTCGTGCGCCCGCTTGAAGTCCTGCGCCGGCTGCAGCGGCACGACGGTCTCGCCGTCGGTGACCGCGAACAGCGACACCTCCGGGCCGTCCAGGAACTCCTCGATCACCACCCGGCCGCACGCCAGCGCGTGCGCCTTCGCCGCCGCGACGTCCTCGGTCACGACCACGCCCTTGCCGGCGGCCAGACCGTCGTCCTTCACCACGTACGGCGGGCCGAACGCGTCCAGCGCGGCGTCGATCTCCTCCGGCGTGGTGCACACGTACGCCCGTGCCGTCGGCACTCCGGCGGCGGCCATCACGTCCTTCGCGAAGGCCTTCGAGCCCTCCAGCTCGGCGGCCCGCGCGGATGGGCCGAACACCGGCACGCCGTGCTCCCGCACGGCGTCCGCCACACCGGCCACCAGCGGGGCCTCCGGGCCGACGACCACCAGGTCGTCCGCGCCCAGGCCCAGCCCGAGCGCCAGCTCGGCGACGGCCCCGCCGTCCAGCGCGTCCACGCTGTGCAGGGTGGCCACCTCGGCGATCCCGGCGTTGCCGGGAGCGCAGTGCAGCGCGGTGACGTCGGGATCGAGGGACAGAGAGCGGCACAGGGCGTGTTCGCGGGCGCCGCCGCCGATGACGAGGACCTTCACGCCGAGCAGCCTAGAGGAACCTCCACCGACCCCACACGGCCGCCTCGGCGGAACCTCCGATCCGCCGGCCGGGGGAGCCGGCCGGGACGGCCTCCTTGTGCTCCCGCTCCGGCTGCTCAGGCCGAGCGCTCCGTCGCCAGCGTCCCCCACAGGGCGGTCAGCGTGTCGAGCGCGGCACGCAGGCTCATCGGCCGGGAGGCCCCCTCGACCCGGCCCGCGCCGGCCCAACCCGGCCCGACGAGCAGCAGCGCCGGATGCTGCCGGGCGCCGCGCACCCCCCACGCCGTCGCCTGCACCCTCCTCGCCAGGCGCCGGTCCGCCGTCACCCGCGACTGCGACCACAGCACAACGGCGGCCGGCCCGATCCGCCGCACCGCCTCGTCCAACGCGTCCGGCGGGACGGCCGCGCCGAACATCCGGACCGGCAGCCCCCGTTCCGTCAGCCCGGCGGCCAACGCCTCCAGCGGCAGCGAGTGCGTCTCGTCCGGCGCGCAGGCCAGCAGCACCGGCTGGCGCACCTCGCCGACGGGCGCGCCCGCGGTCATCCGGCGCAGGAGCGTGGAGATGTGCCACGACATCAGGTGCTCGACCTCGACGTAGCGCTCACCGGAGGTCGCCCACTTGCGGCCGACCGCCCGCAGCGCCGGCATGATCACCTCGTCCCACGCGGTGACCAGTCCGTTCTCCTCGACCGCGGCGCGCAGCAGCGCGTCCAGCGCCGGCGCGTCGAGCCGGACGGCGGCGTTCGCCAGACCCCGGCACTCCGGCCGGACCGCGCCGAGCGGCAGCGCGTTCCGGCCGCCGGGCGTGCCGTGGCCGTGCGGCGGGCCGGGCCGGCCCCGCCGGTCCGCCGACCGGCCCCGCCGGTCCGCCGCGACGGGGTGAGCGGCTGACGGCGGACGCTCTTGGCGGCCCCCGCCGGGAACCTCCGTGGCGTCCTCCCGGCGGGGCTCCGCCGCCGGCCCGGCGGAGCCCTCCACGACGGGCTCCGGGACCGGTTCGCGGAGCGATCGGCTGAGGGGTTCGCCGTGGGGCCCGCCGTGGGGTTCTCGGT
>NZ_WMLF01000980.1 GCF_014156695.1 Streptomyces durbertensis
CCGGAGATGGAAGACCTGTGAGGGTTGGAGTTGACCGGTACTAATAGGCCGAGGGCTTGACCATATGTGCTCGCGTCCACTGTGTTGGTTCTGAGGCAACAGCTGCCGGAACCCGAACCATGCATACATGTGTGTGGTGGGTTTGCTGGGTTGTTTGTTTCATAGTGTTTCGGTGGTCATAGCGATGGGGTAACGCCCGGTTACATTCCGAACCCGGAAGCTAAGCCTGTCAGCGCCGATGGTACTGCATGCGGGA
>NZ_WMLF01000981.1 GCF_014156695.1 Streptomyces durbertensis
ACGTCGGTCCAAGGCCAGTGGCGTGCGAACCTCAGGTGCCGGCGGCGGGCGGTGGTGACGATCTGGGCGGCGGCGGAGAGAAGGCGGAACCGGAGACTGCGGGGCTCCCACCTGCGGTTTTCGCCGGTCAGAGCGAGCATCGGCATCCAGGCCAGCAGGTCCAGGGCGAGCTGGACGATCTCCAGCCAGATCTGGTTCTGCGCGGTGTTGTGCAGGGGCAGGTTGCGCAGGCCGGTGGCCCGGGCGGCCCGGATG
>NZ_WMLF01000982.1 GCF_014156695.1 Streptomyces durbertensis
CGATATAGCGTTCTCGGGTGGAGCAGGCGCCCCCCTCGCGCAGGTGAGCGCGGGTGAACAGAGCTTCGGCATCGGCTGGGACGGGGAGCTTCCCCGGCCCACGCTCCGGGGCAACACTGCCCTCTACTGCGATGTGCAGCCCGACACCGACCTCGTGCTCACCGCGCTACCCGAAGGTTTCTCCCACCACTTCGTACTCAAGAAGCGGCCGAAGGAGAAGGTGGAACTGCGCATACCCGTGGTCGCTGAGGGTCT
>NZ_WMLF01000983.1 GCF_014156695.1 Streptomyces durbertensis
TGGGTTCAAATCCCGCCGTCCCGACGGTGCGAGAGGCCCGTTGATGTGCACGAAAGTGCAGGTCAACGGGCCTCTTTCGTGTTCCTGACTCAACGTCAGACTGACTTCCCGTCAGAACCGCAGGGACACCGTGGGGACCAGCCCGGAGAAGAAACCGCAGATCAGAGCAGGTTCCCTGGGGACCAGGATCACGCCCGTTCTGCCCCACCTGTAGACCATCTACAAGACCTGCAAGGTCGCCTGGAGTGACGGGGA
>NZ_WMLF01000984.1 GCF_014156695.1 Streptomyces durbertensis
TAGACGACTGGGTTGATAGGCCGGAGATGGAAGACCTGTGAGGGTTGGAGTTGACCGGTACTAATAGGCCGAGGGCTTGACCATATGTGCTCGCGTCCACTGTGTTGGTTCTGAGGCAACAGCTGCCAGAACCCGAACCATGCATACACGTGTGTGGTGGGTTTGCTGGGTTGTTTGTTTCATAGTGTTTCGGTGGTCATAGCGATGGGGTAACGCCCGGTTACATTCCGAACCCGGAAGCTAAGCCTGTCAGCG
>NZ_WMLF01000985.1 GCF_014156695.1 Streptomyces durbertensis
CCGGACCGGTGATGAACATCTGCGAGGTGTCCCGCACCATGAACACGAAGTCCGTCAACGCCGGCGAATACGCCGCACCACCCGCACACGGACCGAGCATCACCGAGATCTGCGGAATCACACCCGAAGCCCGGGTGTTCCGCTGGAAGATCCCGCCATACCCGGCCAGCGCCGACACACCCTCCTGGATCCGCGCACCCGCACCGTCGTTCAACGACACCAGCGGAGCACCCGCCGCGATGGCCATGTCCATGA
>NZ_WMLF01000986.1 GCF_014156695.1 Streptomyces durbertensis
GTCGATGATGACACCGGCGGAGTTGGGGGAGTCCCACACCTCCAGCTTGTACTCCAGGTTCAGCGGGACGTCGCCGAACGCGCGACCCTCCAGGCGGACGTAGGCCCACTTGCGGTCGTCCAGCCAGGCCACGTAGTCCGACGGGCCGATGTGCACGTTCTTCTCGCCCATGTCCCGGTCCGGGATCTGGGAGGTGACGGCCTGCGTCTTGGAGATCTTCTTGGACTCCAGCCGGTCCCGCTCCAGCATGTTCTT
>NZ_WMLF01000987.1 GCF_014156695.1 Streptomyces durbertensis
CAAGAGTTTCCCACTCTTGTATCGCTACTCATGCCTGCATTCTCACTCGTGAACCGTCCACAACTCGCTTACACGGCTGCTTCACCCGGCACACGACGCTCCCCTACCCACCCCAACAACCGTTAGGTCTTCATGTTGGAGTGACACGACTTCGGCGGTGTACTTGAGCCCCGCTACATTGTCGGCGCGGAATCACTTGACCAGTGAGCTATTACGCACTCTTTCAAGGATGGCTGCTTCTAAGCCAACCTCCTG
>NZ_WMLF01000988.1 GCF_014156695.1 Streptomyces durbertensis
TCATGGACATGGCCATCGCGGCGGGTGCTCCGCTGGTGTCGTTGAACGACGGTGCGGGTGCGCGGATCCAGGAGGGTGTGTCGGCGCTGGCCGGGTATGGCGGGATCTTCCAGCGGAACACCCGGGCGTCGGGTGTGATTCCGCAGATCTCGGTGATGCTCGGTCCGTGTGCGGGTGGTGCGGCGTATTCGCCGGCGTTGACGGACTTCGTGTTCATGGTGCGGGACACCTCGCAGATGTTCATCACCGGTCCGG
>NZ_WMLF01000989.1 GCF_014156695.1 Streptomyces durbertensis
GTGTGAAGTACGTGCCCGACGCTACTGGCGAGCGGCAGTTCACGGAGGACCTGACCACGGATCGTGAGTCGGTGGACGGTCTGTTGTCGGAGTTGGACGAGTACGCGGTTGAGCAGGCGTTGCAGATTGCGGAGGGTTCGGACGACGCGGAGGTCACCGTGGTGACGGTGGGTCCGGAGGACGCGCGGGACGCGTTGCGGAAGGCGTTGTCGATGGGTGCGGACAAGGCCGTGCATGTGGAGGACGATGATCTGC
>NZ_WMLF01000099.1 GCF_014156695.1 Streptomyces durbertensis
ACCCCCTCGGACTGTTTCCGGGGCTGCTGCTGGGCATCGACCCCGACGCCGACTACCCCACCGCCGAGATCTCCCTCCCACCCGGCGCCGTCCTCGCCCTCTACACCGACGGCCTCGTCGAACACCCCGGCACCGACATCGACGACGCCATCGCCGACCTCGCCGACCAGCTCGCCGCGGCAGACCCCGGAGACCTGGACGCCCTCGCCGACAACCTCATCCACCACGCCGAGCACACAGCGCCACGTCACGACGACATCGCCCTGCTCCTCATGCGCCCCCAGAACCACCCGTGACCACCGGCCCGAGCGGCCGACACCGACGAGGGCGCAGCACGAGCCGTTCCGTCGCCCGCAGGGACGGAACGGGAGAGGGCTCGCCCGCCCTCCTCGACACCGGCCTCGTCCCCTAACACGTGCGGCAGGAGTCTCCGGTTGGCAGCGGGTTGCGAGCCCTCCAGGGCTGATGACGGCGCGCGGTGCTGCGGCGGTAACTGCGGCGCACGATCCTGTGTTGCGAGCCCTCCAGGGCTGATGACGGCCCGCCAGCGGTCCGGCCGAGGCGGCGCGGCTGCTGTTGTTGCGAACCCTCCAGGGCTGATGACGGCGCGAGGGTAAGGCCGCTCTTTCAGCGCCTCCCTCGACACGGGTTCTGGGGCAGGAAGTGCAGCAATCCGTCGGTAGTGCAACGGTGCAGGTCAGAGCCCTGTCGCTTCGGCCTGCTTTCTACGGTTCGCCTCAGGTGTGTCCCCCAGCCAAACTACCCCCTCGGAGCCGTGCTTCCCACAGCGCTCGGAACACTCGCCGGCCGCACCCGACGCGTGCCCGTAAGGCCGGTCACTCACGCCATCAGGGGCATTCGGCGACCGGCCGGGGCGACTATGAGGTCGTGACGTTCAGCAGATCAGCGCTTCGATCCCGGCTCTGGCGCCAGTGACTTCCAACCCCTGTGGGTCCTGCTCAGGCCCACAAGGTAGGAGAGCCCGTCAGAGCGCGATGCTCTTCGTGCGGTCCGGTTACGAATGCTCTGATGCGCGGGCCGGACCTCACTCAGCGCGGCATGACCCCGCACTTGACGTTGCTCTTGTTGATCCACGCCCACTTGATGCTGTCACGGGTCTTCGGGCCGTACACGCCGTCCGCCGAGACCTTCGCCGCGGACTGGGCCTTCTTGAGAGCCGCGGTGGTCTTTGGGCCGAAGATGCCGTCCCGCTCGATCTTGCCGTAGTTGCAGATGGCGAGCGAGTCCTGGAGCGCCTTGACGGCCGGTCCCCTGTTGCCCTCACGCAGAATGCAGTTGTAGCTGTAGCTGCTGGTCGCGGGGATCGCCGCGCGGTAGCCGCCCTTGATGTTGAGGTAGTCGCGCTCGGAGCAGGTGGTGGCCGCGGCCGCAGTGGGCGCGGCGGCGATGGTGAGCGTCGCGGACGCGAGCATGGTCGCGGCCGTCGCGGCGAAGATCCGGAGTGAACGCACAGGAAGCTCCCGAGAAGAGTCGTGGTCTGACGGGAGCCCACTCTGCCGCCTGCCGTGAGGGCCGTGCCGATCTTGTCGGCGGAACGGGAAAGCATGGGACGTCCCAGCCCCTGACCTGCGGAGACGTGGAGCTCCGTGAGCCTTCACCGGGCCCGCTGTGGGCCGGCCGCGAAGGCCAGGACGTGTGGGACGGCCTCACGGAGGCTCTTGAAGTGCCGATGCACGCCCGCCACCGGGTCAGCGGCGTTCACGCCCCAGACCGTCATGCCGGCCCGCAGACCCGCCCGCACTCCCGACGGCGCGTCCTCGACGACCAGGCAGTCAGCCGGCTCGGCGCCCAGGCGGGCGGCGGCCCGCAGGTACGGAACGGGAGAGGGCTTGCCTTCTTCGACGGCGGCCGCGTCGACTATCACCTCCGGCAGCGGGAGCCCCGTCCGCAGGAAGCGGCCCCGTACCCGGTGTTCGTAGTTCGACGTGACCAACGCCCATGATCCGTGCGGAAGATCCTGCAGGAGCTCCGACGCACCACTGAAAGCCGCGTACACGCCGGACCAGACGTCCTCGTCCTCCAGTTCGTGCAGGGTGGCCAGACACGCGTGTGGGTCGTGGCCGGGCGCGACCTGAGCGAACGTCTCCATCGGGCGTGTCCGCAACGCAACCTGGTAGACCTCGTCCGCATCAAGCCCGTAGCGCGTAGCCCACGCGTGCCAGACCTGGCGCTGGTTGCTCACCGCGTCCATCAACGTGCCGTCAACATCGAACAGTACGTATCTTGCGCGCTTGCGTTGTGCGGATTCGCTGGTCACGCGTCGATCATGTCAGGTAGCGGCTGACGGTTTGCTGTCCTGAGGGGCAAGCCCGGAGTTACCGTCAAGGTGTCCATGTGATCGGAGGCATCAGCCCATGCGATATCGCTACGACACACCTCAGCACAGCGAGAGCAACGGTGAGCGTCTGGCCGCCCTGCGGAAGCGGCGCCGGTGGACCCAGGCGACGCTCGCACGCGAGACGGGGTACAGCCTCGCGGCGGTCCGGGCGTTCGAGCGGGGACGCCGATCGCTCGACCGTGGGTCGGTGATCCTCACCTTCGCCAAGGCTCTCGGCTGCCACCCCACGGAGATCACCGGCCAACCGCTCGCCCCCGGAGACGAGGCGAGCCAGGACGCCGCGGCGGCCGTCTCGTCAGTCCACCGGGCACTCCTCAGGCATGGAAGGCCGGCGCGGCCGACCGACGACGAGGCCGCACGGGTCGATCTGACCGGACTTCAGGGCAGAGTCCGGGAGGCGAACCGGCTGCGTTCCTCGGCGGCGCTCGCCGGCACGGCGGCCCGCCTCCCCGCGCTGCTGCGCGACGCGCAGGTGGCGGTGGAGGTGTGCGAGGCCGGCGATCGGCGCGTGGCGTACGGACTGCTTGCCAGCGCCTACGAGTGCGCGATGCAGTACCTCTACACGATGGGCCACTCGGCCGCCGCCACTCTTGCCACGGAACGGGTGCTCTGGGCTGCCGAGGCGACGGAGGATCCGCTGCGCGCGCTGGCCGCACGCTGGTACCAGGCCGGGGAGTTCCTTGCGATCGGCGAGCACGACGACGCGGCCGACATCATCGAGGAGTCACTGAAAGCCCTTGGCCCGGCCAAGGGGCCCGAAGCTCTCTCTCTGCTCGGCGCGTTCCATCTCAAGGCGGCTCTCAACGCCGCCCGTGCGGCATCTCCCGCCGTCGCGGAGGAACACATGTCCGCCGCTACCGCGGCGGCAGACCAACTCGGTGTCGACCGCAACGACTTCGAGTTGCAGTTCGGCCCGACCAACGCGGCGATCTGGTCCGTCTCACTTCCTGTTGAGATGGGTCGGGGCCGTGAGGCGGTCCGCACGGCGGAGTACGTGACCGCCGGCCTTCCCGACGATTACCCACCGGAACGCCGCTCGCACTACTTCATCGACATGGGACGCGGCCACTGGTACAACGGCGACCGCGACAAGGCGCTCGCGGCGTTCCTCGAAGCCGAGTCCATCGCTCCGACGGCGACACGGATGCACGCGGGCGTGCGGGAAACCGTGCGCACGATGATCCGGACACAACGCCGAGGACCGGTGCTGGAGTTGGGCATACGGGTCGGAGCACTCTGAGGAGGTGCTACAAGCTGTAGCACCTCCGTCACTCCCCGAGTCATGCGGTCGGTAACAGGTCGATCACCTCACCGAACTCTCAGGGAGCAGACGATGACAACCGCAAGACCACCCGCGCGTGCGCTTCGGTGGTGTGACCGGTGCGGAGACCTGACGGTCGCGGCGCGGCGTGTTCCCGGTGGCTGGGCCTGCCACCGGGCCGCCTGCGTCCGGTCCGGCGACGGGGAGGCGCGGTGGGCCTGACACGTTGCGACCGGTGCGGGGCGGAGGACAGGACGGTCCGGCTGGTCTGCCTCATCGAACAGAACACCGGGCCGGGCGGTTCCCACCGCGCCTGCGCCGGGTGTGTGCCGCACGGCTGCGGCGAGTTCGACGAGCCCACCGAGGCCGGGGCGGCGGTGACGGCCCGATGAGTCCTCGTCGTCGCCTTGTCCTCGCCCGGGGCGGCTGGCCGGTCGGTGGCCGGCCCGACCACGACCGGGCCCTCGACGGGGACGCCTCGCCCCTCGTCCGACCGTACGTCGCCGTCGACCCGTCGCCGTCGCCGCCACGTTGGGTGTCGCTGTCCGGCGGTCCACGAGGCCCCTGGGTCCTCGCCTCGGAGGTGGGCCGGTGAAGGCGAAGTTCGAGGAGCCCTGCGGCCGGCGGCGGCCGCGCTGGCAGGAGACCCCGCCCCTGGTCGCCTCCCGCCTTCCCTGTGACCTACCGGCCGGACACGACGGCCCGCACGAGGACGCGATCGGCCAGCAGTGGATCGACCTCCCTCCGGAACTCCTTCACGAGGTGACCACACTGTGCGTCATCGACCGCGTCCGACGCGCCTTCAGCGAGGAGGAACGTCCGTGACGCGCCGTCGTCGGAACCGTCGGCGGACGCGGGCGGACTCGTTGGGCGGGCAGGTCCTCTACTGCCTGCTCCTCGGAGGGCTTCTCCTCGTGATCGTCCTCGGTGTGCTCTCCTGACCGCCAGGGCAGGGAGGCGGTCGTCCAGAATCAGAACCATGGAAGCCATCCGGTTGCTGGAGTCCGCCTCCCTCCTGGTCCCGCTGGGCAGCGCCGGCGAGAACGACCTCACGGTGGACGACGTCTGGGAGTACCTGGCTCAGGACGAATGGGAAGTGGCTCTCGGTCTGTTGGAGGAACTCGGTGACGTTCGGCCGTTGCCGGCCGGCTTCTGGGAGGGCCTGGCCGCCGCTGCCGAGGAGCTGAGGCTGGAGAGGAGCGCGGCCTGGTGCCACTGGCGCGGCGCCGAGGCCCGCAGGGGCGTCATCCGGGCTGACCTCACTCTCCGCCCACCGGGCGAAGCGCGACGCAGGACGCCCTTCTCCGGCGCCGGTGTGCTGCGTCCGATGTGGGACATCGGCAATCGCACCCCGGGCGGTGAACCGGCGGTCAACATCGCGTGGCTCTGGGTGGAAGGCCAGCCCTTCATGGAACCCGGTGGGCGAGCGTCGGTGCGCCTTGCCCCACTCGACCCCGCCCAGTGGCGGCGCGTTCGGCCGGGTCAAGTGATCACCATGCACGAGGATCAGTCCGTGGCCGGCACGGCCGTTGTTCTGGAGGTTCAACAGCCTGCGCCAGCGAATCCCGCTCGATGATGCCTTTCTCCGCAGGCGAACACAGACGGAATTCGCTGTTCCGCCCCGGCTCGTGAGCCGACGGGGTGGCGTGGCGTGCACGACTTCGGCCGTCCCACGTTGCACACCGCTCGTCTGCGGCTGCGGCCCTTCGCCGACGCCGACGCGTGCGCCCTGTTCGCTGCGACGCTCTACCCACTCGATGACCGGGGGATCCTGCGCCGCGACACTTACCCAACCCGCCAGGGCTGATGACGGCGCCACAGCTGCGCGGGGCGGCCAGCCCGGTCCGCAGTTGCGAGCCCTCCAGGATGAGGCGGCGAATCTTCCGCAACGCCCGGTGCAGCCCGAGCCGCGTCAGCCGGACCTCGCCGCCGCTCACGCCATCGAGATGCCTGGCACCGAGGGGAAGAAGCGCCGACTCACGCCGTCGGCATGCGAAGCCAGCAGGGCTCGGAGGAATACGCCGGTTGCGGGCGCGAGCCCTTGGGAAATCGACACCCTGGCCGAGCCCGAACACGAACCTTAAGGATTGCTCAATAAGCGCTCCGGGACGCTCTTCTTCGCGTCGGGAACAAGTACCGTCCCTGCCATTCACCGTGACATCGGTCACGGAAACGACAACACCGAGGAGCGCTTCATGGGACGACAGCGCCTCAGATGTGGTGTGGGCCTCTCCGTGGGCCTGTGTATCACGCTGCTGACAGCCGCCTGCAGCCAGCCCGCCGAGTCGGGCAGGAGCGACACCGGCGACCCGTCGAGGATCTCCATCGCCACCGGCACCACCGCGGGTATCTACTACCCGATGGGCGGGGCGATGGCGGAGGTGATCAACCGTAAGACGAAGGGGGTGGAAGCCAGTGCCGAGACCACCGGGGGTTCGGTGCAGAACCTCCGGCTGGTCGCGGAGCGTCAGAGCGACCTGGCTATCGCCCAGAGCGACGTGGTCCATCAGGCCTATCACGGCAAGGGCGAGTTCTCGGGCAAAGCGGTCAAGACGCAAACCCTCATGGTGCTCTATCCGAACGTGTACCACGCGGTGTCCCTGCAGTCACGCCGCGGCGACCTGAACTGCTTCAGCGACATCAAGGGAAAGCGCTTCTCCGTGGGCGCTCCCGGCAGTGGCAACGAACTGGCCACCAACCTGGTCTTCGACGCACTGGGAATGTCACCCGACAAGGACATCAAACGCCAGCGCTACGCCTACGCCGAAACCGCGTCGGCACTACGCGACGGGCAGATCGACGCCGGCTCCTGGGTGGTCGGCGAAGGTCACGGGTCTCTGCGAGAGCTCGAAGCCACCGACGCCCTCCGTCTGGTCCCGATGTGTGACGACGAGGTGGCCAAGATCTCCAAGAAGTACCCGTTCTACAACAAGCACGTGATCAAGGGCGGCGTCTACAGCACGGTCAAGAAGGATGTGCCGACTCTCGCCCTGTGGAATGTCGTCTCGGTCCCGACCCACATGTCCGAGGAGCGCGGCTACGAGCTGGCACGCACGCTCTACGAGAACGTGGCCGCCCTCAACAAGGTCTACGAGGCCGGTGCCGAGTACCTCGTCCTGGAGAACCTCACGAAGAGTCCGGTTCCGCTGCATCCCGGTGTCCTCCGCTACGCGGAGGAGAAGGGAGTGAAGATCCCCGACAGGCTCCGTCCCTGACCGGAACGGTCACGCTCCCTGGGATTGGGCATCGTGCCGACACCTCCCCGCCGGCGGCGCCCCGGCTGTCGGCCCCGCGATCGGGATCGCCCTGACGCCAGCATCGGCCAGGCCACTCGCCTCGCCCGACAGTCTCCCCACTACCCCAACCCGCGACTCAGAAAGGGGTAGGGCGCCCGTTGCGGGTGTGCCGTGCGAGCTCGCACGGCACACCCGCCCCGCGCAGGCCGGGTGCCCTCAAAGCGTTATGAGACAGACCACCGCCCTGGGCCCTTCCGACGATGCGCCTCCCGTTGAGGCGTCCGATACCCGGCCGCTGTGGCACCGGCTCGCCGCGGCCCGGTGGGGCCAGAGCCGGGCTACCACCGCTGTGGGCTACGGCGTGCTTGCCCTCGCGCTCGCCCTCGGCTGCTTCCAGATCTACACCGCTCTCAGCCTGAGCCTCAACTCCTACCTGCAGCGTGTGCTGCACCTGATGTTCGTGCTGGTGCTGGTCTTCGTCACCCGCCCGGCCGGCAAGGGCCGCTGGGCACGACGGCTGCCGATGGCCGTCGTCGACGCTCTCCTCGTGCTCGCCGCGGTGACCGTGAGCCTCTATCCCGTACTGGACTACGACGGGATCGTGGCCCGCGCGGGCATACCCTCCACCGCCGACCTGGCCATGGGAACCGTGGCGATCCTGCTCCTCCTGGAGGCCTGTCGACGCGCGATCGGCACCTTCATGGCCGTGCTGGTGGCCTGCTTCCTGTGCTACGCCTGGCTCGGGCCGCTCCTGCCCGGACTTCTGTCACATCGCGGCTACACCGTCCAACGCATCGTCTCCCACACCTACCTGTTCCAGGAGGGCATCTACGGCCTCGCCCTGGGAGTCGCCGCCACCTTCGTCTTCATGTTCATCCTCTTCGGGGCGGTGCTGGAGAAGACCGGTGGCGGCAGCTTCTTCATCAACGTCGCCTACGCGCTGACCGGCAAGTACCGCGGCGGCCCCGCCAAGGGAGCGGTAGTGGCCAGCGCGCTCATGGGATCGGTGTCCGGCAGCGCGATCGCGAACACGGTCACCACCGGCTCCTTCACCATCCCGATGATGAAGAAGGCCGGCTACCGGCCGCACGAGGCCGGGGGTGTGGAGGCCGCCGCCTCCACCGGCGGCCAGCTGCTCCCACCGCTCATGGGTGCCGGCGCCTTTGTCATGGCGGAGCTGATCGGCGTGCCCTACATCGAGATCGTCAAGGTCGCGATCATCCCCGCGCTGATGTACTTCGCCGTGATCTTCCTGTTCGTCGACATCCTGGCCCGGCGGCACGGGATCAGGAGGCTGCCCGCCGAGGACCTGCCGCGGATGCGCGAGGTGATGGCGGGCGGCTTCCACTTCCTCCCTCCTCTCATTCTGCTTGTCACCCTGCTCACCCTGCACTTCACACCGCTGCTCGCGGGTCTGTACGCCACCGCCGCGCTGGCCGTGGTGGCCATGCTCCGCGCCAGCACGCGGATGAGCCTGAAGGACGTGGGGGAGGTGTTCGCCCTGGCAGCTCGCAACACGCTGTCGGTCTCCGTGGCCACCGCGGCCGCGGGTGTGGTGGTCGGAGTGGTGGGGCTGACCGGTCTGGGGCTGAAGTTCTCCAGCATGATGCTGAGTTGGGGCGGCGGCTACCTGCTGCCGACCCTGCTGCTGATCGCCGTCGCCTCGATGGTTCTCGGGATGGGGCTGCCGGTGACAGCCGCGTACATCGTGCTGATCGTGCTCGCCGGCCCGGCGCTGCTCGACCTCGGTGTTCCGCTGATCGTCGCGCACATGATCGTCTACTGGTACAGCCAGGACTCCAACGTGACACCGCCGGTGGCGCTGTCCGGTTTCGCGGCTGCGGGGATCGCCGGTTCGTCTCCGATACGGACGAGTATGGCGGCGTGGAAGTTCTCCAAGGGGCTCTACGTGATCCCGGTGCTGATGGCCTACTCGCCGCTCCTGCTCAACGGACCGGTCTCTGAGATCATTCTCGCGGTGGTGACCGGCCTCATCGGCCTGATGACCTTCGCCGTGGCCATCGAGGGTTTCTGGCTGCGCAGGACCACCGCCTTCGAGCGGCTGGCAGCGGTCGCGGCCACTGGCCTGCTGCTCACCCCCTATCTGGTGGCCGATGTGATCGGGGCGGTGCTGGCGCTGTTCGTGGTGGTGGCCCAGCTGCGCGGACCCCGGACGCCAGAGCCGGTGGCCCCCGCGTCGAAGGCAGCCTCGGCGGCCTGAGTGACCAGCCCCGCGCGGATCCGGATGTCCCCGCGTGGTCGGCTCAGGGGTGTGACGGCGGGAAGCGAACGGCCCAGGGGCCCAGGCCGCCGTCACGGAACCCGCGGGTGCCTGGATTACGCTGATACGCGTGGGCCGCGTGAGCGTGCGCCGCAGCGGGCTTCGCAGTCGGTGACGCTTGTTGTGTCCAGGGAGGTCTCCATGCCGGTGGCACGCCTGCTCGCCGTTGCCGTCGCCCTGACGATGGTGCTGCTGACGGGGTGCGCCGGAAGCGACGAACCGCCTCGGCCTGCCGGGGAGATCAGCGTGGCCACCGGTAACCGGGGTGGCGTCTACGCGGCGTACGGCGCTCGGTACGCCGAACTTGTCGAGCGGCGGCTGCCCGGCGCGACCGCCCCGGTCCTGTACACGGGCGGCAGTGTCGACAATCTGCGCCGGGTGGCCACAGGCGAGGCGGAGGTGGCCTTCACGCTGGCCGATTCCGCCGCGGACGCCGTTGAGGGGCTGGCGCCGTTCAGCGGGCCGATGCCCGTGGTGGCGCTGGCCGCGCTGTACGACAACTACGTGCAGCTTGTGGTCCCTTCCGACAGCCCGGTGCGCAACGTGACGGATCTTCGCGGGCGGCGGGTGTCCCTGGGGGCTGTGGACTCGGGGACCGCGGTCATCGCCGAGCGGATTCTGGGCGTGGCGGGACTCTCCCCGGACAGCGACGTGGCCGCCGAGCGCCTCGACGTGGGCGATTCGGCGTCCGCCCTGGCCGACGGGCGGATCGACGCGTTCTTCTGGAGCGGCGGCCTGCCCACGGCTGCGATCACGAAGCTGCGCCGAACGACGCCCATCCGCTTGGTTGATCTCGGCGACGTGGTCGGCGCCCTCACTCGGTCCTACGGTGAGCTGTACACGGAGACCACCGTGCCCGCCGTCGTCTACGGGGCGCGGAGCGCCGTGACCACGGTCAGCGTGCCGAACTTCCTGGTAGTGCGCTCGGACATGCCGGACGCTGAGGCGTACTGGCTGACTCGGCTGCTGTTCGAGGGGCAGCGGGAGCTCATCCGCGCCCACCCGGAGGCCCGTCGGCTCGATCGCCGTACGGCGATCGCCACCTACCCACTTGACCTGCACCCGGGCGCGGAGCGCTGGTACCGGGAGTCCCGGCCCTGACGCGTCTGCGACGGTTCAGGTCGTCGTGCCCAAGGTCGCGGGCACGGCCGGCAGCCGCACGGTTGCGGCGAGGCCGTGCGGCTCCGCCGCAGCCAGGCGTAGCTCGCCGCCGCCCGCTTCGACCACGAGGCGTGTGAGGGCGAGCCCGAGGCCCGTGCCCCGGACGTTCTGGTGACGGGGGCTGCGCCAGAACCGGCCGCCCGCCTGGGCCATCTCCTCGGCCGTCAGCCCGGCGCCGCGGTCGCGCACCGTCACCTCCACCATGTCGCCGTCCCGCCCCCCGCCCGCGTCCTCACGTCCGTCGTTGCTGTCGCGGCCCGGGGCACGGGCGACCGACACGCTCACCGGGGTGCCGTCGCCGAACTTGAGTGCGTTGTCGAGCAGGGTGTCCAGCGCCTGGTCGAGGCAGTCGGGCAGGGACAGCGCCCGCACTCCGCCCGGAGCCCGGATCTCGAGCGGGACCCCCTCCGCCTCGTAGGCCGTCCGCCAGGCGTCGACGCGATGCGTGACCACGGCTGTGACGTCGACGGGCACAGGCTCGCCCTCGGACGCCTCGGCCCTGGCCATCCGCAGCAGCCCGTCGAGGATCTCGCCGAACCTGTCGGCCTCCTCCGCGGCGATGTGCAGCTCGTGCAGGCCACGGTCGTCGTTCACGTACTCCTCGAGGTTCTCCACCCGCAACCGGAGGGCGGTCAGCGGGTTGCGCAGTTGGTGGGAGGCCTGTGCGACGAACGCACGTTGCTGTTCCTGCGAGGCGTGCATGCTGTCCGCCATCGCGTTGAAGCTGTTGGCGAGGCGGCGCAGTTCCGGGGCGCCCGTCCGCTCCGAGACTCTGGTCTTCAGCCGTCCGAGAGCGACCTCGTGTGTGGCTCTGTCCAGCTCGTGGACAGGGCGGAGGACCCACCTGACCATCGGGGCCGCGACGGCGAGCAGTGCGGCGAGGAGTGCGGCGAGGCTGCCCACAGCGACAAGGGTCAGGTGGTCGGCGACCTCGGACCGGGCCCGGTCGGTGGGCGAGATGACGACCACGGCGCCCAGTACCCTGCCATCTCGCTTGACCGGCTCGGCCAGGATGAAGGGGCGGTCGTCCCACGGCCAGACCAGACTCGGCTGCCCTGCCGGGCGGTCCGCGAGGGCGCGCAGCAGTACCGCGCGGACCTGCGGCTCCTCCAGGTCGACGGGGCGGGGAGCGACGACGATCTCGCTGTCCGCGTCGACGACGGCGACCTGCGAGTCGTACAGGGCGGTGTAGCGGTCGGCGGCGGCCTCAAGACGGTCGGTCCGCCCCGACTCAAGCGCGGTGGAGGCCATGTCGGCGAACCACGCGCCGTCTTCGACGCGCCCGATGAACGCGCTCTGGATCGTGTGCTCCGCCGTGGCACGGACCAGGGGGACGCTGAGCGCCAGGATGAGGCCCGTGACCAGGGCCAGAACGATGACGAGGAGTCGGCGGCGCATTGGTGGTCGGTGGGCTCAGGCATCGGCCGCGGCAGGCGGCGAGGCAGAGGTCGACTGCTCGGAGCGTGAGACCCGCGGCGCCTCCGGTGCGGTGTCCGGGACCGTCCGGTCGGTGGCCGCGAGGCGGTAGCCCACGCCACGAACCGTCCGCACCGCACTTCCGGCCCGTCCCAACTTCCCGCGCAGGTTGGCCATGTGCACGTCGAGCGTGCGCGACATGCCGGCGTACGTCGTGTGCCATACCTCGACGATGATGCGGTCCCGGGGCACGGCACCGCCCTCGGCGCGCACCAGCACGGCCAGCACGTCGAACTCCTTACGGGTCAGCGGGACCGGCTGCCCGTCCAGAGTGACCGTGCGCCGCCGAAGGTCGATCTCGAGTCCGTCGACGGTGACGAGGCGGTCCTCGGCGGCGCGCCGGGGCATACTGCGCCGCAGCACCGCCTCGATGCGGGCGAGTAGCTCGGCGGCGCTGAAAGGCTTCACCACGTAGTCGTCGGCGCCGCTGCGTAGACCTCGCACTCGGTCAGGTTCGCCACCCCGCGCGGTCACCGCGATGACCGGAACCGAGCCGCGGGCACGCAGCTGCCGGCACACCTCGATGCCGTCCCGGTCCGGTAGACCCAGGTCAAGCAGGACCAGGTCGACGGCGGGCGCGGCAAGCGCGTCTGCGGCGTTGCCCGCGCGCACCACCTCGTACCCGTTGCGACGCAGTGAGCCCGTCAGTGCGTCGGCGACCCGGTTGTCGTCTTCGACAAGGAGTATGCGCACAGAGCCTCCCGGTTCCCGCGAACCGGACCTCGGGTCCCCGCCGAAGCGCAAGGGAGCGGGCAGGGTGTGTCCGGCAGCCATGGAGAGCATAGAAGTGATCTCCGTCACTCAATCCTAAACGTATGTTAAGAGCCCGGGCGTTCCCTGTTGCCCGCGCGTAACGGCTGCCACGGTTGCTGGAGAGCAACCGGTACCAGGAGATGGTCGAGATGAGCGTGGCAACAGTGCCGTCCGAGCCTCGACGGCGAACAGCCAGCACACCGGTCACACCACGGGACGGCGCGAGCACCGGCCGCCCTGCCTCCCCGGCGGCGCGGAACAGTCACCGGCGAGGAGAGCGGCGAGGAGCACACACGACGGACGTCTACGCACAGCCGCTGTTGCACGACTTCACGGTCCCCGAGAAGGACCCGGCAGCCGTACCCGAGGCCCGCCGGCTCCTGCTGTCGGTGGTCAGCGCCTGGCAGCTGCCGCTCGCGGCCGATACGCTGCACGACCTCGAACTGCTGTCAGGTGAAGCCATCGCCAACGCGGTACTCCACACCAGCGAACCGTGCTCGGTCAGGGTGCGCTGGACGGGCACGCTGCTGCGGGTAGAGGTGACCGACGCGACGCCGGGGCAACCCACCCAGCCCGACCAGGAACCCTATGCCGAGAGCGGTCGGGGCCTGCTCCTGATCGCATCCCTGGCAGCGAACTGGGGCTGTGCGCGTACCGCCGCCGGCAAGACGATCTGGTTCGAGGTCACACCCGCGGACCCCGCCACAGGCCGGACCAGCTGACCTCGAGACCGCGGCCAGGACAGCGCGTTCGGCCCGGTCAAGTGATCACCATGCACGAGGATCAGTCCGTGGCCGGCACGGCGGTGGTTCGGGAGGTCCAGCCGCCTGCGGCACCGGACGCCATTGAGCGAGGCGTCTCCGCAGCCGAGCACGGAGGAAATGCGATGCATTCCAGCCCCACGAGGCCGCAGGATGGGCGCATGACGCTGACCGCCCCCACTCTGCACACCGCTCGGCTTCGCCTGCGGCCCTTCGCCGACACCGACGCGGACGCCCTGTTCACGATGCACAGCAGCACCTCCGTGATGCGTTACTGGGACTCCCCGGCGTGGAAGGAGCGGGACCGGGCCGATCGTTTCCTCGCGGTGTGCCGGAGGATCGCGGACGAGGGCACCGGGGCGCGGGTGGCCATCGACCGTGCTTCTGACGGGGCCTTCGTCGGCTGGTGTGCGCTGAGCAGTTGGAACCCGGAGTACCGCAGCGCGTCGCTGGGCTACTGCCTCGACGAGGCGACATGGGGCCACGGCTACGCGACCGAGGCCGTGCACGGCCTGCTGCGGTGGGCGTTCGACACGCTGGACCTGAATCGCGTCCAGGCCGAGGCCGATACGCGCAACGTGGCGTCCGCACGAGTGCTGGAGAAGGTGGGATTCGTGCGTGAGGGTACGCTGCGGGAGGACTGCGTCGTGGACGGCGAGGTGTCCGACTCGTGGGTGTTCGGCTTGCTCAGGCGGGACTGGCGACCGTCGGCCACCCCGATCCCAAGTCGCTGACGTGGGCGTCACTTCGCGGGAGGGGTGCATGGCAAAGCCCAGCTGGCAGCTCAGGAGGAACGGGCGTCTGGTAGGGACGTTGACCCTCACCGAAGTCGACATGTTCTGGTCCGACTGTCGCTTTGAGCCCGCAGCGGCCTGGGAGGAGCTCGCCCCGCTGTTCGCGGCCTCGCGCGATGCGTGGCGGCGGGGTGACAAGGACGCCGCCCTGGCCGCGGACGAAGCGATCCATGAGCAGGGTCTCGTTCTGTTTCCGGACGATGGCGGTGCGCCGATCGAGGAGTTCCTCATACGGATCAACGGCGAGGACGCCCGGTTCCGGTACTGACGCCGCGCACGAGCTTCGGGTGTGGAGGTCCGGCCGGCTCAGAACCTGCCGGTGGCGAGCATGTTGCCGTCCGCGCTGTAGACCGTGACCGTGCCGTTGTCCGCCTCGTAGCAGGAGGCGAAGGCGCCGGCGATCAGTCTGGCCTGTCCGACGCTGGGGCCGACCCTGCCTCCCGGCAGGTCGGTGAAGACCTCGGCCACTGGGTTCTCCCCGTCGAGGTCGCGGCTTCCGGTGACCGCGGTGACGCGTCGCAGCGCCATCTTCTCCGGATCGGTGCCGTTCTCCTCCACGCACTCCCTGAACTCGGCCGCCTCTTCGCGGGCCTCCGGGCCTTCCGGTTCCTCGACGCCCGGGTCGGCGTGCCGATGCTCACCAAGATGGGCCTCGCCGCCGCCGCGACCGTCGCCATCGCCGTCCTCGTCGCCGTCACCCTCGTCCCGGCCGTGCTCGGCTTCGCCGGCGACCGGGTACTCGGCCGCC
>NZ_WMLF01000990.1 GCF_014156695.1 Streptomyces durbertensis
CTTGCTGTAGGCCGGGTACGCCCAGTGCCCGACCCAGCTGAGGGCGACCCGCCCCTTGGCGAACGCGTTGCCGTCCGTGTTGGCGTCGACGTACGTCTTCCACGACTGGAAGGTCCGCATCGCCGACACCACGCCGGGCGCGTCGAGGGCGCCCGCCGCCTTGCCGTCCTTGAGCAGGGAACCACCGGCGGACCAGACGACGGGGGCGAAGCCGTAGGTGCCCCACTCGGTGGCCAGCCCGTACTGCTCGGAGAT
>NZ_WMLF01000991.1 GCF_014156695.1 Streptomyces durbertensis
TCATGAAGCACGAGGACATCCACCTGGCCAAGGCGTCCGGCGTCGGCAACAAGGTCATCCTCTACGGCGCCCGCACCGGCGGCGACGGCATCGGCGGCGTCTCCGTGCTGGCCTCCGAGACCTTCGACGCCGAGGGTCCGGCCAAGCGGCCCGCCGTGCAGGTCGGCGACCCGTTCCAGGAGAAGCTGCTCATCGAGTGCACCCTGGAGATCTTCCGGGAGAAGCTCGTCGCCGGCATCCAGGACCTCGGCGGCG
>NZ_WMLF01000992.1 GCF_014156695.1 Streptomyces durbertensis
TCCCCGTCACTCCAGGCGACCTTGCAGGTCTTGTAGATGGTCTACAGGTGGGGCAGAACGGGCGTGATCCTGGTCCCCAGGGAACCTGCTCTGATCTGCGGTTTCTTCTCCGGGCTGGTCCCCACGGCGTCCCTGCGGTTCTGACGGGAAGTCAGTCTGACGTTGAGTCAGGAACACGAAAGAGGCCCGTTGACCTGCACTTTCGTGCACATCAACGGGCCTCTCGCACCGTCGGGACGGCGGGATTTGAACCCA
>NZ_WMLF01000993.1 GCF_014156695.1 Streptomyces durbertensis
CGGGCGCGGACCTCCGGCTCCTGGGTGCTGAGTTCGAGGGCGAGGTTGCCGAGCAGGCATCCGGCGACGGCGCCCGACTCGGCTCTGGTGTCCCGCTGGACGTCCGCCATGCCCTCCAGCAGCCGGCACAGCCGGTCGAGGGCGGGCTCGTCGCCGGTCAGCGCGGCGCGCCACTGCTCGCGCTGGGCGGCCCAGTAGCCGTCGACGACCTCCAGGGTGAGGGCCTGCTTGGAGTCGAAGAAGTGGTAGAAGCTG
>NZ_WMLF01000994.1 GCF_014156695.1 Streptomyces durbertensis
GTCGACGACCAGGACGTCGAGGACCTGGTGGCGGCGCGACTGGTGGACGATCGAGTTCAGGAAGTCGACCGGTTCCTTGCTCCGGAACCGCATCGACGAGCCGTTCAGGCCGCAGAAGGTGCAGTGGCGCTTCTCGCCCCACCAGCATCCGCGGGAGCCCTCGAGCACGAGTTTCGGTTCGAGGTGGGGACGCGCGGACGACAGCTCGATCCGATGGAAGTAGGCGTCGAAGTCGGGTTCGGCCATCCGGTCCGC
>NZ_WMLF01000995.1 GCF_014156695.1 Streptomyces durbertensis
CCGCGCATGCTGGCGAAGGCGACGATATTCGCGTCATAGCCGTTCTCCTTGGTGAAGCCGCCGCCGCAGGTGATGAGGCGGAGCTGCGGGGTCTGCGTCGGGCCGTAGACCCGTTCGTTGGGGTAGTCGTCGTCCTTCTGGTACTGCTCGACCGAGTCGACGGTGAAGACCACCGTGCTCCGGTCGTCACGCTCGATCCGGATCTCCGCTCCCGGCTTGAGCGAGCCGAGCCCGGCGAACGCCGCCGGTCCCTCC
>NZ_WMLF01000996.1 GCF_014156695.1 Streptomyces durbertensis
GAACGGCCCCATCCCGGCGCCCAGTTGCGGATCACCGACGCCGACGGACTGCGGCTGACCTGCTTCGCCACCAACACCACCGGCATGCCGATCGCGGCACTGGAGCTGCGGCACCGCCAGCGGGCACGGGCCGAGGACCGCATCCGGGCCGCCCGGGCCACCGGCCTGCGCAACCTGCCCCTGCACAACACCGCGCAGAACCAGATCTGGCTGGAGATCGTCCAGCTCGCCCTGGACCTGCTGGCCTGGATGCCG
>NZ_WMLF01000997.1 GCF_014156695.1 Streptomyces durbertensis
ATGCCCGCCATGGCGTCGCGGACCAGCTCGCCCATGTCCGGGTCGAGCGTGGTCATCGGCTGCTCCGCCCGGTCCAGCACGGTCACCCGGTAGCCGCGCAGGGCGAGTGCCTCGGCCATCTCCACACTGATGTAGCCGGCGCCGACGACCACCGCGTGCCGGGGCCCGCGGCGGCGCTCCACCTCGGCGAGGGTGCGCAGCAGCGCCTCGCCGTCGCCGAGCGTCTGCACGCAGTGCACGCCGGGAGCGTCGGCG
>NZ_WMLF01000998.1 GCF_014156695.1 Streptomyces durbertensis
TGCCGCACAGCGACAGTCTCGACGCACTCGTCCACCGGACAGCACACACACTCTCCGCCAAGCAACGCGGCGCGGTGGTCGTCGGCGCCGTCCGGGGCGACAACAGCGCCGTCCACGGCGCCGATCCAGCAACGCTGTTCGAGATCGGCTCCATCAGCAAGACGTTCACCTCACTCGCGCTCGCCACGCTCGCGACCCGGGAGGAGGTCTCACTCCAGGCGCCGCTGTACACACTCCTCCCGCACGGCGCGGCCG
>NZ_WMLF01000999.1 GCF_014156695.1 Streptomyces durbertensis
CCCGCATGCAGTACCATCGGCGCTGACAGGCTTAGCTTCCGGGTTCGGAATGTAACCGGGCGTTACCCCATCGCTATGACCACCGAAACACTATGAAACAAACAACCCAGCAAACCCACCACACACGCGTATGCATGGTTCGGGTTCCGGCAGCTGTTGCCTCAGAACCAACACAGTGGACGCGAGCACATATGGTCAAGCCCTCGGCCTATTAGTACCGGTCAACTCCAACCCTCACAGGTCTTCCATCTCCGG